>CAZBKV010000001.1:0-15088 GCA_964492575.1 uncultured Verrucomicrobiota bacterium
GGATTTCAGACAGGGTTTTGCGGAGATCTTCCAGCAGTTCAGGGTGTTGGAGGAAGGCGTCGATGGTATCCAGGCGTTCGTGGATGGTGGTGAGGTCGCCTGCGGGACGGGCGAGCCATTGGCGGAGTCGACGGGCACCCATAGGGGTAACGCATCGGTTCAGCACGCCATAAAGGGAGGCGTTGCGTGGGGCGTGGGGACTAATAGGTTCGAGGATTTCGAGGTTCCGGAGAGTGTGAGGATCGAGCTGGAGGAAGCCTTCGCCGGTAAGGAAGCGAAGGCTACGGACGTGGGTGAGATCGCGGCGTAGTTCATTTTTTAGGTAATGAAGAACGGCGCCGGCGGCGCCGATGGCAGCGGGGCGGTTTCCTAGGCCGAAGCCGTCGAGGGTAGCCACGCCGAAGTGTTCTTTCAGGGTGGTTTCGGCGACATCGGGGAGGAACGTCCAGGCTTCGTATTCGTGGGCTACGGTGCTTGGGAGTTGGGCGGTGAGTTGTTGGAGTTCCTGGGTTTCGGAAGGAATGAGGATTTCGGCCGGAGCGTTGCGGTAGAGTTCGGCGGTCAAGGCGTCGAGGGTGGGAAATTCGGAGGCGTAGAATTCACCGGTGGAGAGGTCTAGCAAGGCTAGGCCGTAGGTACGACCGGACCGATGCACGGCGGCTAAGAAGTTATGTCGGTCGGAACTGAGGAGTTGTTCATCGAGATGGGCGCCGGGGCTGAGGATTTGGGTGATCTCGCGTTTGACGAGTTTACCGGGTTTGGCTTCTTCGACCTGGTCACAGACAGCGACACGGTGCCCGGCTTTGAGGAGTTTGCTGATGTAGGTGGCGGCGGCGTGGTATGGGATGCCGCACATAGGGGCCAGGCCGCGGCGGGTCAGGGCGATGTTAAGGATTTGAGCCCCGATTTTGGCGTCTTCGTAGAACATCTCATAGAAGTCGCCGAGGCGGAACAGGAGGAGGGTATTTGGCGGAAGTTGGCTTTTGATCCGCCGGTATTGAGCCATCATTGGGGTCAAATTTTGTGATTCCTTTTGTCGCCCCATTTGGAAGAATCATAGTGATAGGGGTTTTGGGAAAAAGCAACGGTAGGGAGAGGAAGACTGGGGTTAGGGTTTAGGAAGTGTGTTTATCGATTAAGTTTTCGTAGGTGGGGCTGCCTTCTTTGCACGTCGGCGATCTCGCCATTCCCAGAATCGGGCGATCCAGTAAGCGATTTCGAAGAGCACGATAAGTGGAACGGCCATGAGGATTTGGGTGACGACGTCAGGAGGGGTAAGCATGGCGCCGATAGTGAGGCAAATCACAATGAGGTATTTTCGGAAACTGGCGAGTTGTTGGTAGTTGATGACACCTAGTTTGACCAGGACGAGGAGGATGACGGGGAATTCGAAGGCCACCCCCATGGCGCCCATGAAGATGACGACAAGGGAGAAGTAAGAGTCGGCCATCCAGTTTTGGACCGGGACGTTGAGCCAGCCGGAGTAGGCGACGGCGGCGCGGAGGGCGACGGGAATCATGACAAAGTAGCAGAAGAGCGCACCTAAGAGGAAAAGACCGATTCCGATGCCGAGGGCGCGGGAGAGGTATTTCTTTTCTTTTCGTTTCAGGGCAGGGACGACGAATTCTCCTACGAAGTAGAGGACGAACGGGAAAGATAACACCAGGCCACCGAAGAAGGCGAGCTTGATAGAGGTGAGGAATGGGGCGGCAGGGGTAAGGAAGATGAGTTGGGGTTGGGCTTTGGAGATGTATTTGGCTGGAGGATTTTTTAGGGGTTGGAGGGTGAGAATCCAATTGGTTCCGGAAGGGGTTGGGACCAGGCGGAAGTGGTAGGCAGATTGTTTAGGAGTGTTGGTGAGGAGGGGGACGCCTGGGAGGTCTTTGAGATTTTTGAGATCGAATTCAGCGATAGGTTTTGAGCCGAACCAGACGACGAGGGTTTGTTTTGGTTTTAAGTGGAGCTGCCGGGCGCGTTCAAGGGGATGTTCGAGGAGGGCAACCAACCGGTTAGAGGCAAGGAGGCAGACGACCATACCGATGATGATCGCTGCTCCGCTTTTGATCAGCACCCAACGTAGGTCTTCTAAATGTTCTAGGAAGGACTTGACTGGACCGCCTCCGTCCTCTTCCTCCTCTTCCCATTCTGGGTGTAGGATCTCCTCGTTCTCTTCTGGCATCGAGAGTTAGGGCCCGAACCGTTATGGATTGTGTTTAGGAGAAGGGTTTAGGACTGATTGGGTTTGGAGCTGGTAGTTCCTGGTTGGGAGTGGGATTCCGGTTGAGGTTCTTCGGGTTCGTTCGGGCTGGTACCATCTGGATAAGTATCGTTATGGAGATCCGGTTCAGCGTATCCGGGTTCTGAAGAGGGTTGAGAAGTTCGAGCAGTTTGGGTTGGTTCTTCTTGAGCCGCTCGTTCGATCTCTTCCTGGATTTCGCGGGAGGCTTTCCGGAATTCTTTGATTCCCTGGCCTAATCCCCGCGCGAACTCTGGGATTTTCTTCGCTCCAAAGAGGATCAATACCGCGAGCAGAATGAGCATGATTTCCTGCCCGCCCAAACCGAAGACTGCAAGTGTGTTCATTGTTCCCATCTCCGCAGGAAAGTTCTCTATTCCATTGCAATAGGTTTAGACGGCGGTTTGGTGCATCACGTTCACGAGCGGTTTAAAGGTTTTTGGCTGTTTTGGGGTGGAGTGGTGGCATCAGTTCGTGTCGCACTCCGGAATTCTCGGATGCCTTCTCCTAATCCCCGGAAAAACTGGGGGATGCGCGAGGCACCGAACAGGATCAATACCACGAGCAAGATTAAGAATAGCTCTGTGCCACCTAGGCCAAACATTGCAAGATTCATCATGTTTTCTCTCCTACGTTTCCCAACCTACCGGATGGTTGGGCGGAAGTAAAGCGAAACTTGTACGAGAATTGTGGAGAGACAGGAAGAATCATGAGCCGGTTTTTAGCAGTTCGTCCAAAGGCGGAATCTTTTTTCCGGGCGGAAGGAGGAGGATAAACTCGCCCCGACGGTTCTTGGCCCAGGCTTCTTCGTTGTGACGAGGATCGACGGGACGATCTTCGCCCCAGCTACGGGTTCGGATGCGATTTGGATCGATCCCCAGTTGGACCAGGTAAGCCCGCAGGGCTAAGGCGCGGCGTTCCCCAAGGGCACGGTTATATTCCTCGGTTCCCCGCTCATCGCAGTGGCCGTCGATCAACAGTTTCGCCTCCGGAACCCTTTTGAGGACTTTTGCGACAACTTCGACCTTGGGACGTTCGCTGTATTTGACGAAGGAGCTATCGAAGTCGAAGTAAACAGTTTGGGGCTTAAAGTAGTTGGTATCCATCATCATGCCCTCAAACATTTCGGGGGGAGCCAGAGGAATTTCTTCGGGCTTCTTTTTTCCACCAGAGGGGAGAGTCGTACCGGTTACTTGGCCTGGACGAACTTTCCCGCCTGGAGGGATTTGACCCTGCTGGGAAGGCTTCGAAGGCGGGGTCGTGGGGCGTACAGGAGGCTGCGGTAGAGGTGTCTGAACCTCAGGGACAGCCGGTTTGGGCAGGGGTGTAATTCCTTTTGCCGGATGACGGCACCCGGTTACCATCCATCCAACAAGACCAAGGACTATTAAAATCGTCCATTCTTTTCTCATGCTCGAACTCCTTCTTTTCTTTTGGTTTTGTCCTGGTTTGAATGTTATCTAACGCGCCCAGGTCGGTTGTGAGCAATCCCCCAGGTTGCTTGCCACATCCTTTCGTTCTTTCGTGAAAACGTCAAGCAGAGACAGTTGACGGCGGCCATGAACACGACGGACGTAGAGGAGCGTTCGAGAGTTGGGACCCCATACTGGATCTTCTCCGGCTGCCAAGATGCGGGCTTCTCCACCGGTTGCCGGGATGATGCAGATCAGAAATTCGCCCATTTGAGAGGTAAAGGCAATCCAGCGGCCGTCGGGGGACCAATCAGGTTCAGTAGGGTTTAGAACGCCGGCGGTGATGAGACGGCGGATTTTCCCACCACTGGCTGAGATGACGGCAAGGGTTCGTCGGGAGGCGATACGGGTTGAGAAGCAGATTTGTTTCCCGTCCGGAGACCACGTTGGGGAGGCTTCATCCACTGGGGTATGAGTAAGTTGGACAAGGTGGGAGCCGTCCCAGTCCGCTACGTAGAGGTCAGGGCTCCCGGCTTTGCTTAGGATCATGGCGACTTTCTGGCCATCGGGAGAAGGGGCTGGAGAGATATTGGATCCGGAATAGCGGGCGATGAACCGGCGTTGTCCGGTTCGGAGATCGTGCAGAACGATATCGGCATTTCCATATCGATAGGTCACATAGTAGACAGCCGGTCGTCCCGGAACCCAAGCCGGAGCAGCATTTATGGTATGATCATGGGTAATTTGGATAGGGTTATGGCCATCGTAATCAGCAACATAGATCTCGCTTATGCCGTTTTGATTGCGTCGAAAAGCGATCTTGGTCTGGGCGATTCCAGGGATACCAAGGATTTTTTTGACCACATCGTCTGCCAACGCATGGGCTTGTTGGCGTGCGGTGCCCCCTTTGTAGGCGCGAGCTAAGAGGGTTTGTTGAGCGAGTTGATCCTGAAGCCATGCTTCAAGATGATTTTGGTAACGTCCACGAAGCCAATACTGAGCCTCACCAGGCTCCACAATACGAAATCCAACGATCTCTAAGTCAAATCGAAGGACCTGAAGGACTTCCCCCTCAAAACCTTGAAGGGCAATCGGGATTCGCTCTGCCTGGCCTACTTTCTCAATGGTCAATTCTTCTGCCGCTTGAGCCGGAGCAGTAAAAGCACAGGCTAGGAAGAGCCCTACGCAGATCCCCCATCGTTGCAGATTTGATGTTCGTCTTTTCATCCCCATGTTGATACGGCTCGCAATTTGAAATTGATAATAAACGTTCGTTGCTTTTCCTTAGCACCTTTTGGGAAGGGACGTCCAATGGATTTGACTCGATCCAGGGTTTCTTGGACCGAGCGATCAAGCTGTGGGTCGCCGGAGGGTTGCAGGATTCGGGCCGAAAGGACTCGACCATCCCGTGCAATCACTACCTCGGCTTTCACTGTGGCGAGACTTTGTTTGGCATGCTGGGGTGGGTGCCATGCTCGTTCATAAACCATTCGGACATAAAGTCCATAGTTGGCATAACTGACGGAAGCGGCTCCGGGGGTGGTGACGGACATCGAAGAAGTGGCCAGGCGGTGTTCGAGGGCGCTGAGCGTTTGTTGGAGGAGCCGTTCGGCCTGGGAAGGCTCAGAACGGCGTGGCGGCGGTGAGGGAGAGGAGGTTTTTGAGGGTTCGATCTGCCGAGTAGTAGGACGGAGGTTGACGCGGATTTTCCGGCTGAGGGGTTTGGGAGGAGGCGAACGGCGGGAAGGTCGAGCCCGCGGGCTCGTTCGATGAGTCGATTGGTGGCGAGAGGGTGTTGGTTTCGGTCGGACAGTATGGGAAGGCTTGGAGGATTTCGGCTTTGGGGAACGGGAAGAAGGTGGTGGTGTAGGATGCCGGAACGTTGTGGACGGACTGCGGGATGGGGTTCCTCGGGGAGCACTTACGACTGCACGATCTACCAGTTTGTCGGGGACGAAGGTAAGGACAGCGGTCGGGATCTCAGGCGGTCTGGGAGGCCGAGAGAAAGCGCTGCCAACAAAAAGAAGGGCTATCAGCAATCCATGTCCGATTGCTGAAATCCAGAGATATCGACTGGGCAGTTTCCCATTCATCGAGAACGGGGTTCAGGACGGGTTGCCAGAGAGATACGGGTAATCCCATTTCGGGTGCACCGGTCAATCACCGGATAGAACCACTTCAGGGGCACCCGTTCATCGGCTCGGATTCGGACAATGAGGTTTGGATTCATTTGATAGGCGTGGACCAACCTCTGTTCCATTTGGTCTAAGGTGATTGGTCTTCCGTTCAAGTAATAATGGCCGGTCGCATCGATTTCTACGATCTGGAGATCTTTGGGGTTGACTTCGGTTACAGGTTGCCCGCCAGCCGGTAAGCGGACTCGGATACTTTGCTCTAAGAGTGGGGTTGTGATCATAAAGATGATGAGCAAGGTCCAGGCCAGATCGACCAGGGGGGTGATATTGATTTCGGCCAAGGTGACGAGTCTTGATCGTTGACTGTAACGTTTCATGCGCCGTACCGAAGGTTGGGAGTCTCTTCTTCTAAGAACTCATCTTCGATTCGGGAAACCAACTCTTGGGCGAAGTTATCCATCTCTACTGTAAGAACGCGCAGGTGATGGACCAACCAGTTATACCCAAACATGGACGGGATCGCTACCAGCAGCCCGGCTACCGTGGTTAACAACGCACCCGATACCCCCGGAGCCATGGCCGTCAAATCGGCTCGATGCCCCGCCGCCACAGCTTGGGCGATTCCACTAAATGCATTCATCACGCCCCAGACCGTTCCCAAAAGCCCAAGGAAGGGAGAACCACTAACCGCCAATGCCAGAAAAATTAAGCCGGATTCCAACCGGAGGGCTTGTTCTGCAACAGCTTGCTCCAGCGCCCGTTTTACTTGTTCGAGGGCCCGCCCACCGACTCGTGTGGCCCGCGGTAACTCTGGCGTCGGTCGAAGTTGACTCTCTAATACCGTGCATCCCTGCAAATAGACGGAATATAAGGGGCATCCCTCCACTTCAACATTTCGATCGTAAATCTCAAATACCTCCTTACTTTTCCGAAATTCGGAAAGAAAGACCTGGTTTAATCGCCTGGCTCGCCGCATCTCAGTGGCCTTGCTGGCCATCACAGCCCATGCAAAGACAGAAAGAACAATCAAGACGATGATAATCGCCTTTCCTTCGATGGTTGTTTGTTCCCAGACGTAAAACGCCCAATACGGTATTGTGAATCCAACCTCCATGATTTGCTCTCTTTTCTCCCCCTTTCCTGTTTCGTTTCTTCCGGCCTGGCAATCTTGTCAGGCAGGATGAGGCTACTCTCTCTTAAAGGTTTGTGGCAATATTTTGCCTGCTGAAATCGTTCTCTTTGCTGCCTACTTAGCTTGGCGAAGAAGCCTTCCCCTTGCCTTTTGTTTTCTCCTTTTCTATAGTCACCCCCGCCTTGAGGCTCTAGTCTAAAAGGCGATCCTTTCGTTGAATAGAGGATGAGAGGAGATCCTCTAACTTTGTGAATGAGGGAATAAGAAGGAAGAGAGGTTAAAGGAGAAGGCGATGAAGAAAGGTATCATTCAACAGATTGGGGTGTTCCTTTTAGCAGGGGCGGTAGCCGTAAATGCGGCTGCAGCAGAGAAGGGTCATACCGACAAAGCCGAAACAGGGAAAAAGACGAAGGTAAAGCAGAAACTGGTGCCGTTGCCTTTGCAGCTTCCTGTTCCGGTCTTCATGGGCACTCCGCCGGAAAATATGCAATTAGGCCCGCATATAGAGCCTTTCTCTGATAAGCCGCGTCCACCGTTTCTGGCGCCGGTAGGGGTAACCAACGTAGCTCTCAACAAGAAGGTGACAAGCAGCGATCCCTCTCCGGTTACCGGAACGTTGGAGATGCTGGTAGATGGGAACAAGGAGGCGGTAGAAGAGGCGTTGGTGGAATTGCATCGGCGTTGTCAGTGGGTGCAGATTGATTTGGGGCAGCCGTGCAGGATTTATGCCATTTTGATCTGGCACGATCATAGCACGTACATTGTGTGTCATGATGTGATTGTCCAAGTGGCGGACGATCCGGACTTTACCAAGAATGTTCGGACACTCTTTAACAACGACTATGACAACAGTTGTGGTCAGGGAATCGGACGGGACAAAGAGTATTTTGAGACATATCAAGGCAAACTGATTAATGCGAAGGGAGTTGTGGCCCGATATGTTCGATGTTACAGTAACGGAAGCACTTATAGCTCTCTAAATCGCTATCTTGAGATTGAGGTATGGGGAGTTCCGCTGAAGAAGAAATAGGATCACCTTTTGAGGGATCGAACTTCTAACGCATGAAAAAGAAAGAGGGTGCCTTGGAAGGTCACCCTCTTTTTATTTCTCCCATTACTCTACCTGACCCAAGAAGATGAAAAAGAAAGATCGGATAGGATCAGCCGAGACAACCTTCACACTCTCCGAAAGTCCTTATCGATCCTTCTGTGCAGCTTTATCCTCAATCGTGAGCAATATAAATCCAAACATCTGTAACCCGCTTTCTAGGTGCTGCATTATATTTCACCCGTCCTTTGATATCCTTCTGTCCAATCGGTACCCCAAGGGCTTCCCCGTCAATCATATCATTAATCATTTTAGCCACTTCACGGGAAACATCAGCGATCACGACCTGGACCACAAAGGAGGCATGAGCCGTATCCGAATCCCCATCCCCATCTAGATCATAATCTGGATCACCAGTTACCTTGATATAGCCGGGTTCAATTTTGGAAGGAGAAACCTGCGTGCAATCGACCACGCCATCTGCACTTTTAATGTTACACTTAGCGACTTGTAGATCGATGGCGGCCCCGACGGAAAGGGACAACGGGTTTCGTAAAAGACCCAGTTTTACAAGAACAGCGTCCCAATTCCGCTTACTGGTTGTATAAGGATGGCCGTTTTCGTCTCCGAAAAATCCGTACCGGGTGTAGTACTTGGTGACAGCAGCTTCCACAGACCGAATACTCATTACCGCGGCTTCCGCTTGGCTCTCTTTGACCGCCTCAAAGATCCTTGGGAGAAGCAGAGCTGCCAGAATGGCCAAGATGGCCAACACTCCGATCATCTCTGTCAAACTTAAACCCCACTGGTTTCGTACATAAGATTTGTAAAATTTGTTTATAGCCTTCATCTCTTTTCTGCTCTTTCCTAAAACACAATTAGTCTCTATTTCTCAGGGAGGCTGGCCTTTTGTGCCTATGAGGAGAAAGGGTTAACCTCTCCATATGGATTCAAATAATTTAAGGTTAATCTTTTGTCAAGTTTTCAATAAGTGAACGTTACTTATTCTCGCCCTCCCCTTCCCTATTCAGGCATAATCAGTTGAAAAGAAGAAAAACGGGAGGAAAACGATGAAAAAGCAAACCTTATCTCTACTTACCCTGGTCTGCCTCAGTTTGGCCACAACGGCTCGTCCTGCCGCTGTCAATTACGATGAAAGTAAGGTCCCTCCCTATACCCTTCCTGATCCATTTGTCTGCCAAGACGGATCGATTGTTCGAACTCCTCAAGACTGGTGGACCAAACGTCGTCCGGAAATTTTGCATCTATTTGAAACTCAAGTCTATGGAAAGGCCCCTGGACGTCCGGCTCACATGCGTTTTGAAATTCGCGAAGAGAGCGATCAAGCCTTGGAAGGCCAGGCCATTCGAAAGCAGGTCCGGATTTGGTTGGATCGAGGTCCTACGGCGCCTCATATCGATCTTTTGTTGTACGTTCCCAAAACCGCTTCCTCGCATCGAGTCCCTGTCTTTTTAGGTCTTAATTTTCGGGGAAATCATGCCATCTGTAAGGATCCGGCGATTCTTCCCTCCCGAGTATGGCGCCGGGGAAGGTTCCTGCCGACAGATCCGAAAGACCCGGAGGTTCAAGCAGCTCGGGGCTCTGCCGCATCCCGTTGGCCGGTGGAACGGATCCTAGCGCGGGGTTATGCGTTGGCAACCGCTTGCTATATGGATTTAGAACCTGACTTTCCGGAAGGATGGCGCTATGGAGTCCGAGGGTATTTCCTTCAAACCGGCTGGACTCAGCAAGGACCCGATCGATGGGGGGCTATTAGTGCGTGGGCCTGGGGATTGAGTCGGATCCTGGATTACCTCGAGCAGGAACCCCTGGTAGATGCACGGCGCGTGGTGGTCTTAGGCCATTCCCGGCTCGGGAAAACCGCCCTTTGGGCAGGGGCTCAGGATCAACGGTTCGCAATCGTGATTTCCAATGATTCTGGATGCGGAGGAGCCGCATTAAGCCGCCGGGAATTCGGAGAGACCGTCGCACGAATCAACCGGTCTTTCCCCCACTGGTTCTGCGAGAATTTCAAAAAATATGGAGATCGGGTTAATGAGCTTCCGGTGGATCAACACTTGCTTTTGGCTTTGGTCGCACCTCGTCCCCTTTATGTGGCTAGTGCTTCGAAAGATCTCTGGGCCGATCCTCGGGGCGAGTTTTTGTCTGCCCTTCATGCCTCACGGGTCTATCGGTTCTTAGGGACCTGTGGTTTGCCGGTTCGAACCATGCCCCCTGTGAATTACCCAGTCGCTGCCACCATCGGCTATCATCTCCGGCAAGGCAAACACGACCTGACGCTCTATGATTGGGAGCAATACTTGAACTTTGCCGATTTTCATTTTCGGGAAAAACGAGCCTGTGTTTCCTATCCATCTTCTTTTAAAAACTCTCGCGAAAATAAAGGCCGGACTCAATAAGTGAGTTTCTTAGGAGAATCTAAGCCTGGAAAGTTCCTTTGTGTCGTGGAGACAACTAGAATTTCAAAAAAACATTCTAAGGAGAATTCAATTGCTTTTTCCTTATCTCAATCCCTTTGGCTAAAAGTAGGAAAATTTATCAAAAACGAGATCGCTTCTATCTTTTCTCTTCTTCTTTTTTTAGAGTCTTTGCTATTGTGTGTAGGTGTTAAGGCGCAATATCAATGGCGTTCGTTTGGAATGGAGGATGGATTTGCGGCGGAGTCTTGCCTGTCAATAACTGTCAATCCGAATGAAGTTTGTTGTATTGTTCATCCGGGGTTTGCTCGGATTACTGTATTTGATGGATATATTGGCCGAGGCTATAACTTGCCTAATCCAATGATTTCCCGTGTATGGATTACCCATTCCGAACGGCTTTGGACAGGATATAAAGAAAATCTCTATACTCTGGGGCCTGAGGGGTGGTGTCGCTTTGATCTTACCCCCTGGATTCTGGATCACAGCGTCCCTCTCAACTATCTCCCTACTACTTATCCTCTTTATCCCATACGAGATCAAGATGTGGCCCTGTTACTACTGGAAGGAATTTTCTTATTTCAGTCGGGAAAACCTACCCTACGCCAAATTCTTTCCAGCGAGAAATTTTTATTAGGAGCCTGGAAAGAATGGCGCTGGATGAACTCAAAAGAGGTTTGGATTTTGGCAGAAAAAGGTTTGATTCATTGCAAGGGAAACTTTTTAAAGGATCCCAACCAAATTCGAATTGAACGTTTCCCATTTCCGTCCCAACGGCCATGGGACCGACTCCATCGGATGTTAATTGGACCGGGACAAATTTTGTCATTTGTAGGACAAATTACGAATGATTTGCGACAACGCTATGTGGTTCTTTTTCAAAACGGACGATGGTCCTGGTTCCTCTCTCCGATCCCTGCCATTCGATTTGTCTGGGCCCATGTAGAAAGAGGCCTTTATTGGTGTGCTACCAGTAGTGATGTGAGATTAATCCGATCAAATGGAGTAGTTTCTATCCCGCAGTTTACGGAAGTAATAGGACCGGTTATGGATGTGTGGAGTGAAACCAATGGAACTTTTTATTTGGCTACTTTTAAAAGACTATGGAGAGCCGGGTTGGCGTTATGGCATCCTCCGGCTGGGTTGGCGTTGTGGAATGCCCCTGTTTTTCGGACAGCAATCGACTCAGAAGGAAGGCTTTGGTTTGGTACCCCAAGTTCTTTGAATGTTTATAAGCCGGAGAACCCCTATCTCATCCAGTCTTATCCATGGCCATTGCACCTTCATTGTGAAAGACCGGAAGATCTTTCCATGGGAATCCTACCAAATGGACAACTATTATGGATATTAAATAAGCAAGCAGGAATCTTTGAGCCTTCTACAAAGAAACATAGAATCCTATCCTCTATTCCACAGTTTTCTCTCCTTCGTGTCCTTGGGACAGATCCATTAACGAAACAGCTGATTGTTTGTGTCCGGCCCAATACTTCTAAAAGACCGGGGCTTCGGCTCGCCCGATATGATGGAAACAAGATCCAGCCTCTTTTGGATTGGCCGGTTTTACCTGGCACCAATTCACCAGTGTTTATTGATCGAATGCTGGACGGACAACCTTTGGCTGTTTTCCCCAATGGAGTGTTCCAGTGGAATGGACAAAAATGGATCCCGATCGGAGAAAGAAAGGATTTCTATGGCGGCAGGCTGTTATGTGGTTTAGTCCTTCCGGATGGACGATTATGGGTAGGAAGTACCACCGGACTTTATGAAAGAAAGGAAGGCCGCTGGCGATTGGTAGGGATGATTCATGAACCAGTCTATGAGCTTTGTCAGGGAAATTGGAATGAGATTTGGGCCGCTACAGCAGCTGGGGTTTTTCGATTTCGGGATGGGCAGATTTTCAACTTTGACCGATCGGAGGGGCTCCCTGTCTCGATGGTTTATACCGTTACGCTTTTACCAACCCACCGGGTGGGAATAGGTACAGCACGGGGATGGGTAGAATTGGAACCTAATGTGGATCAGGATCCCCCGCGGGCATTTCATCCACGAATCGAAGTGATGGATTGGGAAGGAGGGGAATTCGGTTTGGTTATCCGATTAAGTGGCAAAGATCGATGGGATTTTACCAAACCGAATCGGCTGCTTTATTCCTGGCGAGTGGATCAAGGAGCATGGTCTCCGTTTCGGCAACGCTCCATTGCCTTTGTGACTCATTTACGTGCCGGAATTCACACAGTCGAGGTTCAGGCGATGGACCGCGCTGGAAATGTTCAGATCCCCCCTATTACAGCTCAGATAGAACTCACTTTACCTTGGTACCAGGAGCCTCGGTTTCGACGGATTGTGTTGATCGCTCTGCTTGCAGTCTTAGCTTCCCTAGCAATTGCAGTGAATCGACACCTTCGGCTTCGAAAGAGCTATGCAGAAGTGGAGCGAAGGGTGCAACAACGAACCGAGGAACTCCAAAAAGCGGCCGAGGTTCTCGTCCATACTCGCAAGATGACCGCTCTGGGGACGCTAGCCGCGGGGATTGCCCATGATTTTAATAACATCCTTTCTGTCATTCGTGGGTCGGCTCAGTTAATTCTCCGTCGACCGGAAGACCCAGGGCGAACGAGACATCAGGTCCAACGAATCATGCAGGCGGTCGATCAAGCCGCTTCTTTGATTCGTAGCCTTTTAGTCTTTAGTCGACCTTCCACTCAAGAAGCAAAAATTTGCCATCTCTCTCCCTTGGTTCAGGAGACTTTAGGTTTATTAAGCGAGCCATTCCGACGAAATATTCATATCGTCTTAGACCTACCTGCAGGACTTCCGCCGGTAGTGGCTGCTCCGGATCATCTTCGACAAATTCTGTTGAATCTGATCCTCAACGCAGCGGATGCGATGGACGGAAAAGGAACGATTCGGATTTGTGCCCGGGTTTGCAGGGAGGCGCCGAAAGATTGCCCGCTTCCTCCTCAACCGGCTCGGCAGTATGTGGCCTTGTCAGTGGAAGATGAAGGTTGTGGGATTCCGCCGGAGATTCTCTCCCGGATTTTCGAACCTTTCTTTACCACAAAGTCCTATAGTGCCCGTCATGGAACAGGGCTTGGACTTTATACGGTCTATGAGTTTGCCCGGCAGATGGGAGCCGGTTTACATGTCGAATCCCATGTGGCCCGTGGAACCAGATTCACCGTCTATCTTCGATGTCCGGAATCCTCTTCAGAGACTGGAAGAGAAAGCGAATAAAAGGTTTAGATATTTCCTCCCCTTCGCTATGGGAGATGTTTTAGATTGAGAAAAGGAAAGAACCGATGGCACGGACAAGCGACATTCGAGTTCGAGCTGCAGAGCTGTATTTCCTCCCTGTCCAGACCCGAATGCCCTATCAGTTCGGACATCAAGTCTTGACCGCGGTGACCTGTGCACGGGGGCGAGTGTGGGTAGAAGATCGGAACGGCCACGTTGCGGAAGGGTGGGGAGAAACACCGTTGAATCTTCTCTGGGCCTGGCCGACTGCAGAGGCATCTTATGAAACGCTCGAACGACGGCTCCAGGATCTGACGATGCGACTGGGGCAGGCCTGGACTGAGTTTGACGCCTGGGGTCATCCGATGGAAATCGGCTACGACTTTCTTCAACAGGTCCTGCCTTCCCAGGTCCGAGCCGAACAGGAAGAACAGCCTTCCAAGACCGTGACCATTCCTCGATTAGCCGCCTTGATCTGTGCCTCGGTCTGGGACCAGGCGATTCACGATGCTTATGGGAACCTCCTTCAAAGGCCCACCTACACGACTTACAACGCCACGTTTCTGAATCGTGACTTAGCCGCGTTTTTAGAACCTGCAGAGGATGCCGAAGTCGAGTTTGCCGGACGATACCCGGAAGAATTTTTGGTCCTTCCCCCAAAGCGTCAACTTTGGGCTTGGCATTCAGTTGGAGGACTTGATCCCCTCACGCCGGCAGACCGAACCGGCCAGGAACCTCAAGACGGTTATCCGGTCGTTTTGACAGAGTGGATTGAACAAGACGGGCTCAAATGCCTGAAGGTAAAACTTCGTGGAAACGAGGCAGAATGGGATTACAAACGACTGGTGCAAGTAGGCCAGATCGGATTGGAACAGGATGTGAACTGGCTCTGTGCAGATTTTAATTGCACGGCGCCTTCGGTCGATTACGTCAATCAGATCCTGGATCGTCTTCGGGAGGAATATCCCCGAATTTATGGAATGCTTCTGTACGTAGAACAGCCGTTTCCTTATGAGCTAGAGGAACACCGGTTAGACGTCCACAGCATCAGCGCTCGGAAGCCATTGTTCCTGGACGAAAGCGCTCATGATTGGCAAATGGTTCGACTGGGACGACGATTGGGCTGGACAGGCGTTGCCCTGAAAAGCTGCAAAACTTTGACAAATGCGGTTCTGACTGCATGCTGGGCGATCGCCCATGGAATGACGTTGATGGTTCAGGATCTAACAAATCCGATGTTGGCCCAGATTGCTCATCTTGGTCTGGCGGCCCATGTCCCGACGCTGATGGGAGCCGAAACCAACTCCATGCAGTTTTATCCTGAGGCTTCCCGACCGGAAGCGGAGGTTCACCCTGGAATGTTTCGGCGGCGGAACGGCCAGGTTGATCTTTCCACGCTCGGTTCGACCGGATTGGGTTATCGGGTTTTGGAAATCCCCCGTTCTTTGCCGGC
>CAZBKV010000001.1:15098-19483 GCA_964492575.1 uncultured Verrucomicrobiota bacterium
GGTTTTTATAACTCAAAGGGCAAAGCTCATCCGAAAAATCGGCTGGGCAGTTTGAATGGAAGAATGGAAGACTTCCTAGGAAAAAATGCCGGATCGAGGACATGACCGCAACGGGTGCAAAGGAAGGAATTTCATGCGGCGGTTTGAGGACAAGCCGCCCTACCTGTCCATAGACCCTCGAAGGGGAGTGAGAAGGTAGGATGCGTTGTCCTCAATGTGCCGGGATACGAAAAATGGGCCGATGCCTTTTTTCGGACAAGCTCTAAGGCCTCTGTGCATTGAACCAGAAAGAAGGCAGGAAGGCCGTCGATTTTATCTGATAGCTCACCTTGCTACCCTGCATTCCAGGCTTGTCAAGCCAAGGCCGAGAAGGAAAAAATGAAATTTATGAAAAAGACCATTTTCCGACTCACAAAACAGGTTGGCCTCTTTCTGCTAGGGGCAGTGGTCTTATGGGCTCCCACCCAGGGCGTAGCTGCTCTTCGGCCAAATATTCTCTATATCCTCGCAGACGACATGGGATATAGCGATGGTGGGTTTATGGGATGTCGGGATATTCACACCCCCAATCTGGATCGACTGGCCCGTCAAGGGGTGATTCTTACCTCGTTCTACGTGCAACCTGTCTGTTCGCCGACTCGAGCTTCTTTCCTGACCGGACGCTATGTGTGTCATACCGGTGTCTACACCGTCATCCGACCCCATGCGCCGTGGGGATTGCCGTTAGAGGAACGGACCTTGGCCGAAGCCTTGCGAGAGGTCGGCTACACCACGGCCATCATCGGAAAATGGCACTTGGGGGAATTCCAGAAAGCGTATCTTCCCACCCGTCGGGGGTTTGATCATCAGTACGGCCATTGGTTTGGTGCTTTGGATTACTTTACCCATCTGCGAAACGGGGAATTGGATTGGCATCGGGACGACCAAATTTGTTACGATAAAGGCTATACCACGCATCTTCTTGCCAAAGAAGCCTGCCGCTGGATTCAGGAAATTCCGAAAGGGAAACCGTTCTTCTTGTATTTACCGTTTAATGCGGTTCATGGACCCTTGCAGGTCCCGCCGAGATATATCCAGCCATATCGGAACCTACCGGAACCCCGACGTACCTATGCCGGAATGGCCGCGGCGATGGATGAGGCGATTGGGCAAGTCATCGATGCGTTGAAAAAGAAAGGGGTGTTGAATAATACCTTGATCATCTTCTCTAGCGACAACGGAGGCCCCCAACCAGGGAAGCGAACCTCGAACAAACCGTTGCGGGCTGGGAAAGGAACGATTTATGAGGGAGGGGTTCGGGTCTGTGCCTTTGCCACCTGGCCCGGACACATTCCTTCGGGGAAAAAGATCGATGAGCCCATTCATATCATCGATTGGTATCCTACCCTGATCAAACTGGCTGGAGGTTCTTTGAAGCAGAAACTCCCGATCGACGGCCGGGATATCTGGCCGGTCTTGACAAAGGGTGCCCGATCTCCTCACGAAGCTCTTTTGCTCTGTGGAACCTCACCAAACCAAGTAGCGGTTCGCAAAGGGGATTGGAAACTGCTGGTCTATGGTTACACCCCTCCTTCCTTGAAAGGCCAGAGACCTCTCAAAGAGCGAGTTGAGTTGTATAATCTTGCTACCGACATTGGAGAGCGGAAAAACCTCGCTTCGAGGTATCCAGAGAAAGTTCGCGAACTTCGGCAAGAGTTAGACAAGTTGATGAAGGATGCCGTGCCGATGCCTGCCGGTGCAAAGGCATCCTTAAAACAGCGATCGCGCCGTGGAAGGAAGGGATAATTTCCCAACCAGAAAGAGGCCTTCACTAAACCACTGACTTGAAGAAAAAGAAAACGCGCCGTTCTCAGCGCGTCAGAAATGGATGAATAACTTTGTCGGCGGCCTGAGGGCAGGCCGCCGTACTTTTTCTTTCCAAGGATCCTTTGAGGGTAGAAATTTGACCGATGCCTTCCCGAAGTAAAGGCTTCCGGTTTTTACAACAACGGAAAGTGGCTTGATTACCTAGTTTGCCTTAAAAAGTCGCCACTCCGAGAATCGGGATACCATAATCGGAACGGCGGCAAACGCCGTTGGTTGGAGAACAAAAAGGTTTTACTCTTCCAAAATCCTTTCTGCCTCTTCTCTGTAAGCCTCCATTACATATGGAATTCCTGAAATTTTTGCCGCCTCCTCAGTTAAAGCCATAAGGTCGTTGCGAGATATCGTTGAAATTTTGAAGTTTCTGCTACCGGCCATTAATTGCTGCAACCCCATTTTTATCTTTTGAGAAAATGTATACATAGCTATTGCCCCTAGAGGGATTTCCTTTATTCTGCTTCCATATTTTTCTCTTAGCTCTTCATAACAAATAAAGATTTTCTCAACGCTGTCTCCATATTTAGAGACCGTTTTCGGTAAATTGCCTTCCTTCAGCCACTTATCAATATTTTTCCCCACCATCCCTGGAATCATCAGCGCCCTTCCCATACATACTGCCTTCACATAAGGTGCTCCCATGGCTATTGCCTTGAATACTCCGTCTTCGGTGGAAAAACCTCCGGCAATGGCGATATCAGGTACTCTAAAGCCCCTTTCCTCCAGCTTGCGGCAGAATTGATAAGTCAAGGATTCGAGGTAGAATGTGGGGATCCCCCACTCGTTCATCATCGGCCAGGGGCTCATTCCCGTTCCTCCCCCGGCACCATCTATTGTGATTAGGTCAAGCTTCGCCTCCGCACCGAGCCTCAATGCCATCGCCAGATCAACGGCGGAGTAAGCTCCAGTCTTCAGGGTGATTCGCTTGAATCCGAGGCTCCTCAGCCTATCTACTTCCTTCAGGAAGGATTCCTTGCTGACAAACCCAAGCCTTGAATGCCTCTCAAATTCTTTGATAGCTCCTTTTTGGTAGGCTTCCCTACTTGCTTGATCTTCAGGGTCAGGCAAAACGATATACCCTCTCCTCTTAAGTTCAATCGCTCTCTCTATTGTCTTTACTTTTATCTCACCACCTATGCTCTTTGCCCCCTGCCCCCATTTAAGCTCGATTGTCTCAAGGTTATGTTTACTTATGACATATTCAGGAACACCAAGCCTTAGATCTTCAACATTTGCCTGAACGATCAACTCCCCGTATCCCTCATAAAACCTTCTGTATGTCTCTATTCTACGGTCCATCTCCGGCGATCTCTTTACTTTTCCTTCCGAATCTAATTCAAGTTCAGGGTCTACACCGCATACGTTCTCACCACACACGATCGTAATGCCTGAAATGGCAGCACCTACCGCAAAATGTTCCCAGTTTTTGCGAGCTATCTCGGTGGAGCCCAATGCTCCTGTGAAAATGGGGAGAAGCATCTTTACCTTCTTCTCCCATCCATATTCTGTCGTAGTATCGACATTCAAAAAGATGGCCTCATCAGGCCCCACTTCGCCTTCCAGGCCCTTTGCCCCCCTCGTATAGCCCTGAATGCTCAAGTGGGAGTAGTCCACAGGATAGTTCTTATCTGCTCCTGCGGTTATTTCTCCAAAGCCCTGTGGATACAGCACTTCCTTTCCTCTAAACGAAGCCAACCAGACCTCACATCCTCCTTTACAGCCGTCAACGCACCTTGTGCAAAGCCCGGACGATGGAACCACATTCCTGGAACGATTGACCGTCCCCGTTACCTCATTGGCATTCGGTCTTCTTAGATTTCCCATCTTCACCTCCTTACTATCAGCGTTTCATGATAGGACAATTGGTCAGTATATAGCAGCCGCTTACCGTTGTACGCACGCCTATCTTATCTGTCAAGGCTAGCGAATTAGGTTGATGGCTGAAGGTATAAGCCACTGGAGCTCATCTGAAAAAAATCGGTTGGGTGGTTTGAAGGAAAGGCTTTTTGAAGGAGAAAAACATTGGATGAAAGGCAGGATGGCAGCGGATGGGAGGATAAGGGGGAAAGAATTTTTGCGGCGGCTTGGGGACAAGTCGCCCTTGTTTTTCTTCTTTCTTCAGTCCCTTTTGAGGGGGAGATTGGATGGATGCCACGGGAAAAGCTTCAAAACAAAATCGGACCGTGGGAAGAAACCCACGGCCCGGTCCATACATCCTTTCATAGAGACAGGCTCAGAAACTTATTTATTATCGATTGCTCGCAAGGGGAAGAGTTTCGATGGGGTATGCTCCTGTTTCATAATTTGGAGCATTTGGCGGACGATGTCCGGATGTTGATCGGCGACGTTGTGAGTCTCCGCTCGATCGGTCGCCAGGTTATAGAGCTCGAGTTTTAGCCCCGGTTTCTGATTGCGTCGTGGATTGAGCGGATGACGCACTCCTTTCCAGTTCCCGATCCAGACGGCTTGCCAACCGCCATAGCCAGGGAATTCCCGATACAAGAACGGCCGCGGCGGTTGCGATT
>CAZBKV010000001.1:19493-34552 GCA_964492575.1 uncultured Verrucomicrobiota bacterium
GATTTGCCCAGCAACGTCGGGGCAAAGCTGATTCCGTCAATGTCCTTTGGAATGAGATCTTTCGAACCGATCAAGTCCAACAACGTCGGCAGCCAATCCTCAAACCCGGTGATCCGGTCGCTGACCGTCCCGGCCGGGATATGGCCTTTCCAGACCACAATACAGGGCATGCGCACCCCACCTTCGTACAAGGAACCTTTCCGACCCCGAAGACCTCCGGCAGAGTTAAAGAACTCGGTATCTGTACCGCCGAGTTTGCTATAGAGCGGACCGTTGTCGGAGGTGAAGACCCAGATCGTATTCTCCCAAAGCCCTAAATCCTTAACGAGTTTCATCATCATCCCGATGTCCCGATCCATTCGGGTGATCATGGCGGCGTAGGCCGCTCGTGGGGCATAGTGAGGAAGGTAACCTCGGTTGCCCAGATACGGTGGGTCCGGCCACTTACCTAGATACTCCTGAAGCGAATCATCTGGAACTTGCAACGGCAGATGCGGCACGGTGGTGGCAAAGTAGAGGAAGAACGGTCGGTTTTGATTCTTCTTAATGAAATCCAAGGCCGCATCTCGAATCAGGTCCGGGGCATAAACTTTGCCCTGATATCGTTTATAGTTGGCCGGGTTATGAGGATCTAAACCTTTGGGAAAGCGCTGGTACGGCGAGAACGGAGGATTGTCGAGGTAGATTCGATGATCGTTGTCCCACAAGTAGGTCGTGTAGTAGTTATGGGCATGGCGCTGGCAGTTGAACCCAAAAAACCGGTCAAATCCTTGCCGTAAGGGGTCGCCTTCGGTTCCGAACATGCCTAGACCCCACTTTCCGAAGGCCCCCGTCACGTAACCCCGCGCATGGAGCAACTCAGCGATCGTCACTTCCCAGGCCCGCATCGGCCATTGTCCTTCGGGCTGGACTTCCTTGTTATTTCGAATAAAGGCATGGCCAGGATGCTTTCCGGTCATCAGCACACATCGGGAAGGAGCGCATACGGCATTGCCCGAGTAGTGTCGGGTAAACCGCATTCCTTCTGCCGCCAAACGATCCAAGTTTGGGGTGCGAATCTTCTTTTGGCCGTAAGCTCCGATATCTCCGTAGCCCAAGTCGTCCGCAAGGATAAAAATAATATTTGGGGGGCGGTTAGGAACTGCTGCCTGGATCCAGGAAATACCCGCACTCCAAAGCAAACAAGCACCCCCTACCGCCACAGGTCCTATCCATTGAAGGAACGTTCTCCGTTTCATAGGTCTCATTCTCCGTGTTTTTCTTTTTGATTGGTTTTGGGGAAGTTTGAGACTTTTGCCAGACCAGACTGCCGCTTGGCCTCTTTTCCTATCTTTATAATGGATATCCAAAGATCTTCCAATGTTCGACTTTTTTATCGGTCGGCTTGACAAACGGGGAGAGGTGTGCCAATTGGAGGTGGGACGAAAAAGGTGGGTGGAAGGCGAAAAAATCGATACTTTCAGCCGCAATCAAAACAACAAAGATCCAAAGCACGATGAACCCAGAACTCTGCAAAAAGGCGTTGGAGAAAATTGGAAATCCTCATATTCTGATTAATTTGGTTTCTCGTCGTGTTCGTCAACTCCAAGCCGGGGTAGGGGCGTCTAGTCGGCCCTTGATTGAGAACTGGCAAAAGATGGAGCCGGTGGATATTGCATTACAGGAGATTATTGAAGAGAAGATCACGTGGGAGCCGATCAAAGACGCACCACTGCGGATCGGAGAACGATAGGGCTTTCAAGCACCGAGCCTTCATCTTCAGAAGAGGAGGGGAATTTATGGTATGGGTGATGTTATCGTAAGAAATGCGAAGGCCCGTCGTGACTACGAAATCCTCGAAACCCTCGAAGCCGGAATCGCCCTCAAAGGTAGCGAAGTAAAATCCCTCCGCGACCGACGCGCCAACATCGACGAAGCCTTCGCCCGCGTCCAAAACGACGAAATCTATCTCCTCAACGCCCATATCTCCGAATACGGCCATGCCAATCTTTTCAACCACGATCCTCGAGCCCCCCGAAAACTTCTCCTTCACAAATCCGAGATTCGACGTCTTGCCAGTTATGCTCAGCAAAAAGGTTACGCCCTTATTCCGCTTTCGCTGTACTGGAAAAACGGGCTGGTGAAGGTGGAATTGGCGATTGCCAAAGGCCGACGCAAATACGACAAACGGGAAGAGCTGAAACGACGGGAGCTAGATCGGCAGATGCGTCGGGCTTTGATGCGTCGGCTCAAGAACGCTTAATCGAATGTCTGATTCGGAAAGATTCTTTGTCCGATGTGGCGAGTGGTCTGATCCGGATCGCTGGCCTCAAGAGCCGAAGCAGGCACTGGCACTTCAGTGCACCCTCCAGTCCAAGATCCGCATTGAGCCGCCTCCATGGCCGATTCGTTTGGTAGCGGGGCTGGATGCAGCCTTCCTGGAATCCCGAAACTTGGCGATTGGCGCTGCGGTGTTGTGGGATCGGTACGATCGACAGATCATAGCGACTGCGGTGGGGCAAGTGCCGATCCGGTTTCCTTACATTCCCGGTTACCTCTCCTTTCGGGAAGCCCCGGCTTTGTTGGCGGCGTTGGCCAAGCTCCCGCAAGCCCCGGACGCGCTGTTGGTCGATGGCCAGGGGATTGCCCATCCCCGACGTTTGGGAATCGCAACCCATTTGGGAGTCTTGTTAGACTGGCCCTCGGTCGGATGTGCCAAAAGTCGGCTCTTTGGCCACGCCCCGGAACCTCAGATCGAACAAGGAGCCTTTACCTGGCTCCGGGAGGGGAATCAAGTTCTTGGTGTGGTGCTCCGGACACGTCGTGGAGTCAAACCGGTCTTCGTCAGCCCTGGCCATCGAATGGACGTAGACGGTGCACGAGAACTTGTTCTTTCCTGCGCCTTAGGCTATCGGCTTCCAGAACCGACTCGCCAAGCCCATATTCTGGCTGGAAAAGCAAAACGGGCTGCGACTGAGGATTCGCAACCCGCTGCCTTCCTATAAACCAAATTTGGAGCTTCTACTGCTCTGCTCTAGGCGAGAAAGAACGAATTTGGAATCCTTCCGGAGTCACCTCCAGTGTTTCCACTACGAAGGAGAAGTACTTCTCGATTTGGGAGAAGGGGGGCAGCAAGCTCGGATCAATCCATTCTTTGATCTTTTTCGAGATCTCCTGCGAATCGGTCTCTGTCCATACGCTTACCATCAAAGCAATGTTTTCAAAGAAGCGAGGATTTCGCAGCATCCCCTCATAAAACGTACGAGCTTGGGTCTTAATGTTTCCATAGAAGAAAGCGCCGGTATGCCAGCCGCCGACCCGATCGACCGCCTCCCGCAGACCGGGCTTAGCTACCAACGGTCTTGCGGCAGCTCCATGCAGAATCTGCTGCAGCCCTTCCTGCCCTGAAGAGAAGAGGAGATATCCATTCATCTGGGTCACATACAGGCCTTTGGGTTTCTGCTCCGGGCTTAGTCCGGCCGCAATGGTGGGAGGTCGGATGATGTAGACCTTTCGACCTAACAGTTCCTGTTCTTCCCAATCCATGCCCATGCTCTTGGTGAGCTGACGGATTGCTGTGAGCAAGCCTTCGGGATTCGAGCTCCCAAGGCAGAACACAGCCGGAGCATTTTCAATTCCTTCCAGCGTGTACTGTTTGGGCGGATATTCGATCTGCATCAGATCATCCCCTAAATTCGCAATCAATCCCTCCTGGAAACTGAAATTCGGCGCCGTCTGTTTAACCTGTTGTTCCAGGTTCGCGATCATCATTTGAACAAATCCACCACTGATCGGATTCAATGTATCTACGATCGTCTGCCAGGCCTTAGCCAAATCGATCCGAATTCGGTAAAAGCTTGCCACATCCTCGGAGACATATTCCGGTGGGGAAGCATCGGCACCGGTCTTGAAGGGAAGGTCAAGCAGTCCTCTTCGCTCTTCTGGAGCTATACGAAGGAAAGCCAGCTCTGACTCACCATCCGGCCCAGAGAAACAAGCCCATGTCAGGCTCCGTAACGAAGAAACTCCCAAAGCCTTCAAAATCTCGGCTGGCTTTGGTCGAGGAGGGGAGAATCCTTCGGTTTCCTGCTTTGGCCGGTTCTTCTCTACCGCATGTTCCAAGGCCTTACTCAAAAATTGGACCCATCTCTGGATATCCACCCATCCCCAAAAAGTGGGACGATCCCGCAGGAAATCCTTATCTCGTTGGAATGCCTCCTTGTCTACCAGACTCGGAGTCGATTCCCCCTCAAGATGAGCCAATACTCCTGCAATAGGATCTCGCTGGGTTCCAACGATCAACATCGACTGAACCAATCCCACCCATAGTTCTGGGGTTTTCTCCTTTTTATTAGGGAGGATCACGGTAAACTCGTGCCCTCGAATTTCTCCAGGATGAAACGCAATCTCATGATCCCGAAGCAGTTCTTGCAGATCATTTAATCGAGCCTGGGCCAGTTGGGCTTGATCTTGCGTGTCCACCAACAACAGAGCAGCCGGTTCCTTATTCGTCCCTCCTTCCCATCCGGCTTGGCTGATGGCCAGGGTAACCTGTCCCTGGAGCAGAGGCTTAAAATCGGCCAATCGGATCCCCAGTCTCTCCTCTACCGGCTTCACGACCTCCGTCTGCAACTTGCTCTTGATCCGGTCTATAAACTTTTGCATGGCCGGATCCTGAGCCAACCGACCGATCGAAGACTGGTTCCAGTGTTGGAGGAGCTGGCTCCAATCCGGAACCGTCACCACAACCAATGTATCCGAAGGCAGAAGCTGTTCCGGTGGCGGTACCGCAGCTCGACCTCCCCACCATCCCGCGAGCCATAACACACCCACCCCGGAAAGCACAAACACAGACACCCAGCCTTTTCTTCTCATACAATCCACTCCTTTCCTTCTTCCGATGTTCTTCTTTCACTCTAATAACTTCCCGGAAGCTCTACAAGCCTCCGTTCCTTTCCATTGGGGAAAAACACCTCCTCCTCTGCTTCCATAACAACCGATCTGGAAAAATACGTCTCTCATGCCAAAGAAAGCAAAAACTTCCCTCCCCCTTGAATTCTTTCGGCCCCCTCTTTGTCCTACTGTAACATAGAGTAGAGTTACGGTGTTGTATGAAACGATGGACAATCGAGGGCATCAGGAGGAAGGGAATGGCTCCCCTTCCCAGTGGAGTTTTGTCATGGATGGGATCAAGCGGATCTTTTTTGTATTCTTTGTTACTCTGATAGGAACCTGTCTGGGATGTTCTTCTAAGGCCCCGAAAGTAGATAATCCCAAAGAGAAGAAGGAAGAAGCGATACCGGTTGAGGTCGTCACTTTACACCGAGGGCGGATTCAAGCTTCGATTCATGGGACGGCCAATCTGATTGCGGAGGTCAATGTTACTGTTATTGCCCGCACTTCCAATCGCGTCAAAACCCTCTTGGTCGAAGAGGGGGATATCGTTGAGGCCGGCCAGCTCCTCCTCCAACTAGAAGACTACGAACAAGGTCTCCAGCTGGAACGAGCCCAGACTCAACTGGCCAAACTCCAAGCCCAATTGGAACGAACAAAGCCGTTATACGAACAAAAGCTGGTTAGCAAACAGGAGTACGATAACCTCGTCTTTGAAGTCCGATCGGCCCAAGTAGCCGTCGAGGAAGCCCAGCGAAATCTTGATTATACCCGTGTGACCGCTCCCATTTCCGGAGTGATTACCCGTCGATACGTTAATGTTGGGGACTTTGTCTCAACCGGACAGCGACTTTTTGAGATCGTTGATCTCAATTCTCTCGCAGCCCCGGTCTACGTCCCAGACAAGTACCTTGCCCAACTGAAAGTCGGGCAGCGTGCCTTGGTCCGTCCCACCGCGCTGCCTGGTCAGGAATTCGAAGGATATGTGAAACGGATCGCCCCGATTGTGGAAGCCCAGACCGGCACCGTAAAAGTCACCATCGGCTTTCATTCCCCTGGCCCTCTACGACCTGGCATGTACGCTACGGTAGAAATTATCACCCAAGTCAAAACCAATGCCCTTCTCATCCCCAAACGCGCCCTCGTCTACTACGAAGACCAACTTTATGTTTACCGGGTTCGGAAAGATCTGACCGTAGAACGCGTCCCGGTCCATGTTGCCTTAGAAGATCAGAATTTTGTCGAACCGACCGGCGGATTCCAGGAAGGAGATCAGATTGTCGTAGCCGGACAGACTGGGCTCAAACAAGGAGTGAAGGTGCGCATCGTCCAACCGAAGCCGATGATCGCCGCCGTTGCAACAAACAGCCTTCCTACCGAAGCGGTTCATTCTACTGCATCCTCCCCAACCAATCTGACAGCTTCCTCAACCACGAACACCCTTGCTCAGGCCACTAATTCACCCCCAACAACACCCGATCAACCGAGATAGCCATGGTGGACCGTCCCCGCAAAACAACCAGTTTCAGCACAAACCGCCCGGTCGCGGTGTTGATGATTTTCACCGCATTGATGGTCTTCGGCTTTTTCTCCTACCGGCGACTCCCGGTCACCTTAATGCCGGAACTGAACTACCCCAAATTAACCATCCGCACCGAGTACCCCGGAGCCGCTCCTGAAGAGGTAGAAAATGAGATCAGCCGCCCTATTGAGGAAGCTCTGGGGGTCATCGGCGGTCTGAAACGCATCAGTAGTATCAGTCGGGCTGGGGTCAGCGATGTGGTGTTGGAATTCCTATGGGGAACGGATATGAACCGGGCGCTTCAAGATGTACTGGAAAAACTCGACCTGGTCTTTCTCCCTACCGAAGCGGAACGGCCGTTGATCCTACGGTTTGATCCTACCGAAGACCCGATCATGGAACTGAGCTTGTCCGGTATGGGGGAACGCTACCGAGGGGATGCTGGGCTTCGTCGACTCCGCCGACTTGCCGAGCTACAGGTCAAACGCGCCCTGGAACCTCTGCCGGGAGTCGCGGCGGTCCGAGTACGTGGTGGGTTAGAAGAAGAATACCATGTCTTGCTCGATCTTCGGGCCCTGGCTCGACTCGGCTTAAGCGTGGAATGGGTGATCAACCGTCTCCGTCAAGAAAACATCAACCTAGCCGGCGGTACCCTCCAAGAAGGTCGAGCGGAATACATGGTCCGAACTCTTAACGAATTCCGGTCACTCCAAGACATTGCAGATACGGTACTTCTGAACCGCAACGGCCAAGTCATTCGGGTCCGAGACATCGGGAAAGTCGTCCGTCTCCAGAAGGATCGAACCATCTTAACCCATACGGACGGACATGAGAGTGTAATGATCGACGTGTACAAAGAAGGAGATGCCAACATCGTCCAAGTCGCTCATACCGTGGCCCAAGCGATCGGCTCCTTGAACACCAACCAGACGGTTCGGTTTCCCCATCCTTTTGGAAAAAAGCCACTCGGCCTTGCCCAACGACTCTACAACGACGAAGGAGCAATCCTCCACATTGTAGCCGACCGATCCCGATTCATCCAAAACAGCATCAATGACCTTCGCCAAACCGCCCTGTTGGGTGGGGTGCTGGCTGTCCTCGTCCTTTTCCTCTTTCTCGGCGATATCCGAACCACAACCATCATCGGCATCAGCATTCCGATGTCCCTCCTCATCAGCTTTGCTCCTCTGAACCTGCTTGGCATTACGCTCAACATCATGTCCCTTGGTGGATTGGCGTTAGGGGTTGGAATGCTGGTAGACAACTCCATCGTGGTCCTCGAATCGATTTACCGCTGCCGAGAGGAGGGAGACGACCTCATCACCGCTGCCGTTCGAGGGACAGAAGAAGTGCGGGCAGCTGTGACGGCCTCGACCTTTACCACCGTAGCGGTCTTTTTCCCTCTTGTCTTTGTGGAAGGGATTGCTGGACAGGCGTTTCGAGATTTGGCCATTGCAGTGGTGGCCTCGCTGCTAGCCTCATTGTTGGTAGCCCTCTACTTCATTCCGATGCTGGCCAGTCGCACGACCATGCCGGTATCCTCATCGACCGTTTCCTTCCGTTCTTTCTTTCGACTGGCGGCTTGGCATCGACTTCGCCGGGATTGGGACCTGCCCACCGGACCGTTTCGCTGGCTTCTGCGCGGTTGGCATCTAGTGGTCTTTGTGGTGATGGTGGTTTGCGAAGTTCCGATCAAGATCTTGCTTCTGCTGGTCGCCTTCCTGGGCTGGGTCGGAATACGGATCCTCAAAGGGATGGGCTGGATCCTTTTACGCGGGGTATTGGGGCCTTTGGCCCGTCTTTCTCAAACGGGCATTCGGACCTTACAAAGTGGTTATCCACAAGTTATAGGACGTTGCTTGCAGCGACCTGGTTTTGTCCTGGTTCCCGCCCTTCTGCTTTTGCTTCTTGCTGGATGGGGGGCGAATCGACTCGGAACCGAGCTCCTTCCAGAGGTCCATCAAGGAGAGTTTACATTTGAAATCAATCTGCCGGTAGGCACACCGGTAGAGGAGACGGCTGCTACCCTAGAACCTTATGAACAAGCCATCCTCGCCGATCCTGGCCCCATTGAACGCCTCCTTGTGACCTATGGCTACGATCCAGACAACATCAAACGATCCGACGAAGGCGAACACACCGCACGATTTAAAGTAATCCTCAAACCTTCCCGCGACCCGACCACCGAAGAACAACAGGTGCTAGCTCGAATGCGGAAGCTCTTTGCTGATTTACCAGACGCCCAATTTCGAGTCACTCGACCGGTCTTATTCAGTTCCGAAGCCCCGATCGTGGTAGAAATCCAATGTCACGAGCTGTCCTTACTCCGCCGATTGAGTGAGCAAGTCGAACTGGCCCTCAAAAATCGGCCAGAATTGACCGATCTGGAACGGACGCTTCGTCCCGGCGCTCCGGAAATCCAAATCCATTACGATCGAGACCGGCTTACGCTTTACGGGTTGGACTTGGCCCAAGTGGCCCGGCAGGTGCGGGACATGGTCCGGGGTTATGAAGCCACCAAGTTCAATCAAATCGATCGACGCATCCCGATCGTCGTCCGCCTCGACAAGCCCTTCCGAGAACATGTGGAGGATATCAAACATCTGATCATCAACCCCGGTGCCCCTCAACCGATTCCGTTGGAAGCCGTGGCCCAAATCCAGATAGGGGAAGGCCCAAGTGAAATCCGGCGTGTGGACGGCAAACGTGTAGCCTGGATCCGAGCCAGTATCGCCCCAGGCTATTCCCTCAGCGATGCCGTCCAAGCTGTCCGCCAGACGTTAGAAAAATTCCCATGGCCCGCCCAGGCCAGTTACACCATTGCCGGTCAAAACGAGGAATGGGAACGGAGCCGGCCCAGCCTCTACCTCGCCCTCGGTCTAAGCCTCTTTTTGGTCTATGCGATCATGGCCTCCCAGTTTGAATCCTTACTCCAGCCGATCCTCATCATGTTCAGTGTCCCGTTTGCGTTTGTAGGAAGCATCCTCGGGCTTTGGCTCCTGCATGTACCGATCTCGATCCTCGTCTTCCTCGGCTGGATCCTCCTAGCTGGAATTGTGGTCAACAATGCGATCGTGCTAGTGGACTACACCAACATCCTCCGTCGTCGTGGAATCCCGCTTCGGGAAGCCGTTATCCAGGCCGGACGAGTCCGGCTGCGGCCGATCTTGATGACAACGGCCACAACGGTTCTCGGTCTCCTCCCGATGGCCTTAGGATTAGGAGAAGGAGCCGAAATCCGTACGCCCATGGCTTTGACAGTGATGTTCGGTCTGCTTTCTTCGACCCTTTTAACCCTGGTCGTCATCCCCTTACTGTATTATCAAGTGGAAAAACGTCTTGAAGCCCGAGCCGTCCGCGCCAAAGCCGAGACGGCCCCTGCCTCATGAAAGCAGAAACGCCAGATGTCGCTGTTTCGGCATGGGTGGAGCGACTGACCTCCCTGTCGCTACACCGACGGGTGACCGTCCTGATGTTGCTGTTCAGCATCATTCTGGTTGGGCTGGTCGCCACGCTGAACATCCCCCTGGAAATCTTTCCCAGCGGGTATACCGGCCCACATATCCGTGTCTGGGTTCCCTGGTACGGAGCCCCGGCACGGGAGGTCTTGGACAAGCTTGTCGTTCCGTTGGAAGAGGAACTCAGCACCGTTCCCGGACTTGAACAGATGCGATCCAGGGCTCATTTGGGCGGCTGTTCCATTGACCTGACGTTCAAGCAACGGGTCGACATGGACATTGCCTACCGGGAAGTCCGCGATCGCGTCGAACGAGCCCGAGCACGTCTGCCCGAAGACGTAGACCGGGTCTATCTCTTCAAAGAAGACGCCTCGGGAATCCCAGTCGTGGTCACGGCTCTGTTGATCGATCCGTCCATCGAAGATCCCTATGACCTGATCGATCGGGAGATCGTCCGCCCTATTCAACGGATCGACGGCGTAGCCAACGTCCGAATCGATGGAATGCAACAAAAAGAGATCCTGGTCGAGGTGGACCGGAAAAAGGCCGAAGCCAACGGCCTCAACCTCTACAAGCTGACTCAACGCCTTCGAAACGACAATTTCACCATGGCCAGTGGATACGTGTTGGAAGGTGGGCGAAAATTTTTGCTCCGATCCGATGCCCGGTATCACTCGCTGGAAGAGCTTCGAAACCGAATGTTGACCCCGACGGTCCGCCTCCGAGACGTGGCCACGATCCGGTATGCCCCGCCGGAGCGGCATTTTGCCGTACGGGTCAACGGCCGGCCGGCCGTCGCCTTGGTCGTCATGAAAGAAAGCAAGGCCAATACAGTAGAGGTCTGCCGTCGCATTCAGGCCACCTTAAACGCCCTGCAAAAAAATCCTCGGCTTCAGGGGATCCAAATGGAAACCGTCTTCAACCAAGGGAAGGTCATCGTCGATAGCTTAATGCATCTGGTCCAAAACGGAATTACGGGCGGGCTGCTGGCGGGCATAATTCTTTTCGTCTTCCTTCGCCGTTTTCGGCTCACCTTGCTGGTGACACTTTCCATCCCGCTTTCCCTCCTAATCGCCTTTGGTGTCATTTATTTTGTCGGAGAGACTCTCAACATCCTAACCATCTTGGGCCTCTTCATCGGTGTGGGGATGTTGGTGGATAATTCCATCGTCGTCTCCGAAAACATCTACCGCTATGCCGAAGCTGGGCGCCCCCCGCATGAGGCCTCCACCCGAGGCTCTGCAGAAGTCGCTCTAGCCATCACCACTGCAACCTTAACCACGATCATCGTCTTTCTGCCGGTAGCTCTGATTAATGAAGGGAAAGGCCGATTCTTTCTCCTTCGCCTTGCCTTGCCGGTCTGCGTTTCCCTTCTCGGTTCGTTGGCGGTGGCTTTGATTTTTATTCCGCTTTTCACCTACCTTACGATCCGTTCCAGCAGAGCGGACACCCCTGCAATCACTCCCCCTTCAACTTGGCTCCATAAAGCCCTGGAATGGTTCTATACCCATACCATTGGACGCTTGAGCCGTCTTTATACCTCTTTACTCGCCGTTTTTCTCCAACACCGCGCCGATCTGGTCCTTCTCATTTTGGCTGCCGTGGGTCTGACCTGGTGGGGTGCCTTTCGGCATCTTCAATTCGTCCAACAACAGGAAGAAGACCAAACCAGCTTTGAGATTATTGTGGAACCTTCTGAGGAATATGGATTTGAAGATCTCCAACGCTATTTCCAGCAAGCGGAAAAACTCATCGAGTCCATGAAACAACAACTCCACCTGAAGGCTTATTTAGTCTTTTACCGATCCGGTTGGGGACGGATCCAGGCTTGGCTCCAGCCCGACCGCCCTCGAGAGCTCACGGCAAAGATCGCCGGAGAAAAACTTTATCAAGCCCTACCACGCTGGCCGGGGATCACGCTCCGATACGGTGCCAGGCGGGGGGCCGAAAGTCCGAAGAATCAATCCGTCTATATTATCCGCCTGGAAAGCGACCGAATTGAAGCTTTAGAACAAGCTCGAAAGATGTTGGAACCGCTGATCCTTCGTGTTCCTGGCGTCATTGGAATCCGAGGATCCGAAGAGATCCCACCCCGAGAATTAGGGCTGGTATTGGATCGGGATCAGGCCGAAGCCTCCGGTGTTCAACCACAGGTGGTGGCCGGTCTGGTCGCCTATGCCCTTCGAGGGGCTTCCCTACCGAAATACATCCAACAAGGCCGAGAAATCCCGGTGCGCGTCCGGTTCGAACCGGCAGATCGTCGTTCCCTTGCGGCGATCCTGGGGCTACGAGTTCCCACACAGAAAGGAACCCCGATGCCGTTGGGTACCTTCGTCCATCCCATCAAACTCCAGGCTCCTAAAAGCATTGAGCGCATCAACCGTCGACTCAGTCATGTCTTTGTGGTTGAGCTGGATCCCAAACAAGCCAAACAAGCCTATTTCAAATTGATGCAGTTGCAGCAGCAAGTGGATCTTCCCGAAGGGGTCACCTTCAGCACTCTCTCTGCTCAAATCCTCCACAAAGAGCTCATGCAGATGGTCACCGCTGGATTGCTTTCGATTGTCTTTATTTACCTCCTGATGGGGATGCTCTTTGAGAGCATTGTGTTGCCGCTTTCGATTCTCCTTACCATCCCCCTCGCTGCCATCGGAATGGGATGGATTCATCGACTTACCGGTCTGGACGTCGATTTTCTTGGCGCCGTAGGGGCAATCCTTCTAGTCGGGGTCGTGGTCAACAACGGCATTGTTCTCATCGACTATGTCAACCGCCTTCGGTTGGCCGGTGTCCCTCGAACAGAGGCACTCCTTACCGCCACTCGACTCCGGTTTCGCCCCATCATGATGACCGCCCTAACCACGATCATCGGAATGATCCCGCTTGCTCTGAGCCGGCCGACCGACATCGGCCTCAGTTACCGAAGCTTCGGACTGACCCTGATCGGGGGAATGAGTACTGCCACTGTGCTGACGCTCCTTGTGGTCCCGGTCTTTTACTCCCTTTTCGACGACATGCAGCAACAGATTCAGCAATTCTGGCACTGGATCCTCGGTTCCTCTCACGCAGCTTCGCGGGCCGGAAAGGATCTTTCCCGACCTGCTACCCTCCGCCCGTAACCACGCACTTCCAGGCGTAGCTGAGAGAGAAACGCTCTCTGGCCGCTTCGGCGAAATCCCCCTCGGGCACCGGCCTCCTGACCTGCCAGAAACCCGGTCTTGCTAGAAATAAAATTGGGCGGCTTGTGGACAAGCCGCCCGACCTCAGAACAGAAACGATTTTACAAACCAATCACTTCCCAACCTTCCCGATAAATCCGGCGAATGTAATGGTTGGCTTCCGGCACATTCTTGAACCGGAGATTCGCCGCATCCCATTCCAGCGTCGTCTTCGGGAACCGGCAAGCCACCGTCCCCAGCAAGACCGTCTCGGTTAACGGCCCGGAATACGAGAACGGTGCCCATGTCTTTCCAATCCCAATGCAAGCCTCGGCAAATTGTTGCCAGTGATCCTTCGTTTCTACTTTTGGCATGCGGAAGTCTTCAAACTTCGAAGTCGGAAACAGTTGCGGCTCGCCGATATGCGGGAGCAACATCGTTCCTTCCGTTCCAATCAAAATCGATCCCTGGAACGGCAACGGCGTCCCCTCAATCAGACTTTGCACCTCTTTCGGTGGCCGTCGTTTCCCGTCATACCAGACCATCCGAATCGTATCACCCGCAGTATATTCTGTGCCGGGGAAGACATAATGGATCTCGTCTTCCAGGGACCAATTCCACCGATTAGGCGGAATCCCTTCCGAGCGAATCGTCAGCGGCGCAGTGAGTTTCAACGCAGCATAGACCGGATCGAAGATATGGCAACCCATATCCCCGAAGGTTCCGGTTCCAAAATCCAACCGCTTCCGCCAATTCGAAGGATGGTAGTAACCATGGCCGATAAACGGTCGCCAAGCAGCGATTCCCAACCACAGATCCCAATCAAAACCTTTCGGGATCGGGTCCGAGCGGCTCGGTAGCGGCGAAGCATCACCCCACTGTTTCCCACTCCACAGATGAACCTCGCGGACCTTTCCAATCACCCCATCCTGAATCAGTTTTACCGCTAACCGGTACGGGCGGGTACTGTGAATCTGAATCCCCATCTGAGTCACTAGCCCTTTCTCCTTCGCCACTTCGGTGACCCGCCGCACCTCATACAAATCATGACAAAGCGGTTTTTGCCCATAAACATGTTTCCCCATCTGAAGGGCTGTCATCATCATCGGCCCGTGCATATGATCCGGCACCGTCACATTCACCGAATCGATATGCTTCCCCTCCTTCTCTAACAACTTCCGCCAGTCTTGATAAACCTTCAGTCCCGGAAAACGCTTCGGCAAATCCCCTACCCGGTTCAGGTCCACTTCCGCTACCGCCACCAGCTTCACAAACTTATTTCGCGTGATCTGCCGGATATCCGAAGCTGCCATTCCAGCCGCCCCAAAGCTGGCATGATACAGCGTGCGGCTCGGAGGCTGAGCCAGAAGGTCCTTCATAATGACCGGCAACGCCGTCGCCGCCGCACCACTGGTCCACAAAAAATGACGCCGCGTCATCCCCTTACGGCGCCGTCGCTCTCTCACCGCTACACTCTCTCTCTGCGTTTTCATATCTCCCATCATAACCAACTGTAACTGCCTGTCTATCCTTGAACCCAAAAACTTATTTTCTCATCCGGCCCCGATTTTCCTTTTTTCTTTCTCTCAGACAGCCTGAGGGATCGTTTTATTCGCTATTTGCCTTTCCACTTCTGAGCCTGTAAATTGATAAAATGTAGGGACATGAAGATTAGCGATAAACAATCCACATCATGCCCACCTACCGCCAAATTCCTCTTCTCTACTCACCATCCTGTCCACTCACTCCATCCTACTCGGATCAGGATCGGCAACCTTTGCTGGCTCGCCTATCCAGCTCTCCTTACCCCTCAGGCCTACGCGATTCTTGAACATCCCGATGCCTTTCTTCTCAACCAGGCCCAACTTCTCAAACATGCTCGCGGCTCCATCGTCGGAAGAGCCCACGGGTTGGTCCTTAAACGACACAATTTCTATCGTCTTTCAACCCATTTAAAAAATCTCTTCCGACATGGGAAAGGAATTCTGGAATTCCACCGCGCCCGCCGCCTTCTCCAGGCCGGAATCTCTACCGCAGTACCTCTTGCCG
>CAZBKV010000001.1:34562-41043 GCA_964492575.1 uncultured Verrucomicrobiota bacterium
CTATCGGCGTTCAGGAATCCTCTGGTACAGCTACCTTCTACTACAGGAGATTCCTGCAGCCCGTACCCTCAATGAATGGAAAGGCAATCCTTACGAAGCAGCCCATGCCTTAGCCCGCCTATTGGCCCAGCTCCATAAACAGGGCTTCTACCACCGGGATTTAAAATCCACCAATCTGCTCTTTGACCCTCAAGGCCGTTGGTACCTCATCGATCTGGATGGTCTCCATATTCGTCGCCGCATTTCTCTACGCCGCGCCGTCAAAGATCTTCAACGCCTTGCCCAAACCGCAAAAGAAATCCCCTCCTGTACACCAGCGGTCCAGCGTGCCTTCCTCCGGGTCTATTGCCGCGAACGAGGACTCCATCCCTATCAGCTTCGGCCCCGTTTGCTGTTCAAATGCTGCAGGTCCTTCTTCTCCTAATTCTTTTTCGGTTTTTGAAAGCCCATTCTTTTGGGATCCATCATTGCATATCGGGTTCGACTGTTGCACCATCAAGCTACGTGCATGCCTCAGACACTAGAATGGCTCTATGAAAAGGTTCAGAAAAACAGCGGCTTTTCTAGCAGGATGGCTGGGAGTGGTACTACTTGGTTCGTTGGTCCTTCATATTCAGTGGTTCGGCACGGGAGATTTCTCCTGGCGGGAAGCCATGGCTTATCATGCTGTGCTGGTACCATGCTGGATGCTCCTTCTATTTGGATATGTGCGGTGGAGCCGGTTGCGAATCTCTTGGAAACGTACTGTACGAGTCTGTTCGATCTTGGGGAGCATCCTCGTGGCGGCCGGAGCGGCAATGATTAAAAAAGAAGGATTTTCGGTGGGTACATTGTTGTTGGTTCCGGGACTGTTTTGCGCCGAATTAACGGCCTTGATTATTCTTTTTACGGCATTTGTGGCTCGATTTCGAAAACGAGTTTCTGAGGTCTCGGCATTAGGATGGTGGACTGTAACAATCGGTTTAGTCGGAATGAGCCTAGCCACTACATGGGGGCATTACGTGGGCCTGGCGAAAGACTTTAGCGCCTTTGCCGTCGAGTTGGCTCAACGAGTCAAGGAGATGGGGCTAACCCCGGAGAAGATCCACGCCTTCCTAGGATCTCATAGCCACGAAATGGTCGCTTCTTTTTTAGCAGCGGCATTTGCCATCCCTTTTCTTCGAAAAGAGTGGTATCAAGCTCGATGGACGGATAAAGTCGCTCAACTTGGTCTTTGGATTCTTCTTGCTACAACCCTGGGCGAAATCCTTCTTTACCAATACTGCGGATGGAAGGTGTGGGAACCACCAACCCTCTTTGCTCAAGGTCCGAGGGGGATTCCATTGGATGATTTTCTTTTGATTCTCCAAACCTGCGGATTCTTGCTTCTGATTCCTAGATGGCTTTCCAGATGGTCTACGGATGGAAAAGAGGTATTTGTGGACATACGGCATCTTCTTCTTATTATAGCAGTTATAGCCTATGCTTTTATTGTAGTCATAAAAGGAATTGAAATCGAAACTCATTCGTTTTTCTACAACACCAAGATTGGACAAGAATCGGTAGAAAAATATGTCCGCGGACATCTTTTATTTGGATTTTTGCTTCTCCCGATCGTATTAGCGACCTTAGCCAACCTGCCTCCCATACGATTTCGGACCCTCAGTTCCTTACTTCTTGGAATTGGGTTGGTCGCCCTGGCCTTTGCTGCCTGGGGAGTTCTGGTTCATTCCGAGTCATCTACTCACATAGCGTTTGTTCTGACCGCTTTCTTCTGTTTCGGGGCTTCCGGCACCTTGCTTGAATTCCCTAAAAAGACCACAAAAAACTCCGGCTAAATTATAATTTCTTTGTTTATGGGCATTCAAAAAGAATAATGGTCTTGGCTCGCAATCGGAACTTTTGTAACGATGAGAAAGTAGAAATTTCAGGGCGCGTTGCCCTCAACACGCCGGGGAAAAAGGGAAAATGAAATTTCATGACAGCGGTTTAGGGGACAAACCGCCCTATCTTTCCTTGGCATCCGAAAGCCATGTTACGGTAGGGCACGTTCTCCCCAACGCGCTAATATAGAAAATTGACTGATACCTTCTTCAGGCAAGCTCTACGCTCCTCAAAGCGTGGAAAAATATCTCCTCTTCTGTCCTTTCCAAATTTTCGCCAAGCTCCGGAATCCTATCCTTTTCGAAAGTAGATCATGGGCTTCCCGTCAATACTCCCAGCTTAATTGAATGAAAAACCAGTCGGCATGCTTTGCCAGACCGTGGAGTTCAGGGGCATCAAGATCCCGAAAGAAATAGGCCCAGCCTGTAAAGAAGCTAAGGTTTCTTCGCAGGCGGTAGCGTAGCAGCAGATCGATCTCTTTGCCAAGCTGGTTGCCAGGGGCTCCATGCGGATTCCAGTAGATTCGCCTCCCCGAAGGCCAATACCAGGCATCATGCGAATCAAAAAGTCGGAAGAGATGAAACTCGGTGGAACAATCCAAGCGCGAAGTTGGATGGACCGAGAGACGGAGAACATAATCCTGCAGATTTTGGATATGGACCACATTCATCCAGCCATAAGGCGAATCCAATGCCCCAAAGATTCCATCATAGGTCTCTCGGACTCGGTCATGAGGATTGGAATCTCCGCTGCCATAGCTGAATTCAAAACCGATACGGGGGTTCCAGCGGCATGGGAAGGTATAGCCTACCTGAAACATCCCTCCATAGGCCCGGATGGTGTCATGGGCCCATGTGCCGAATTGTCCAGCAAGAAACAACCCGTAGTCCCAACCTCGACCTGGGGGCTTGACGGAGTAAAGGCCGACGGTGTGCCGAATTTCAGTACCGGTTCGGCCGGTTTCCCCATAGTGTTTGGAATAGTCATTTTTAATGGTGTAGAAAAGGTCGAGCGGGATAGGAAGTTGTTTAGTATGAACATAAAGAAGCCCCATGTGCCAAGGGTAGTGGTTCCAATCCCAGCAATGAGGTTCGGTAAAAACCCTCTGGCCATAGACCGCATCGATCGTGGCCCACGGGGCATCGTAGCGAAGACGTAAGCTGTCCCACCAGAAACGGCCAACATTTCCCCACTGGCCTGGAGAAAAGGCTCGCCGGCCACCGTACTGAAGGGACTGACGGCCGACCTTGAACCCCCAAGGAGTATCTCCAATGTGATCCCATTCAAGATAGGCCTGATGAAGATCAAAGGCATCATAATAGGGAGATTTTTTCCCAAAATCACGAAGGCTGAATCGGCTGAGGCTATAGCGGGAGTCTTGAAATTCTAAATAGGTCCAGAGATTCGATCGCCATTCATACTTTAATCCCACCCGCGCTCTCCATAAAAGCACATCGTCCGATTTCCTCCCATAGTCTCGGATGGTGTAATCTCCCAGATGCTCATACCGGCTTCGAAGATGGAGGCCTAGACTGAATCGACCAGGACCTAATGGATGGTTTTTAAGGTATCGGTCGAAAAAGGAGGTAGTTTGAGAAAAAGAGGGACGGGAGGAAGAGACGGCCCATCCGGCCTCCTTCGTCAGGAGGATCCCCACAAGAAGAATGAGCCTGAGAAACAGACGCCTCCCGTCCCATTTGAAATTTCCCCTTCTACGCACCATATCCGGAGCAAGGGATGCAGACCGGTTGGTTGTTTTTGAGGCGGAGACGGTTTTCGGCCACCACCTCTCCGCAAGAACTGCAGCGGTGGATGACAAAGGTGGACGTCTCCTTCGCCAGGTCATAACGGTCTATCGGCTGGGCAGTGAAAAGTTCCTCATCGGATTTGGCAAAGAGGTTTTCGATCAGTTTTCGGCTGATGTCTGTCGAGACCTCAGTGGGAGGAATGCCTTGCTTTCTGGCCTCGATGAAGGGGCTTCGGAAAGCGGCTTCTACTACCTCCGGACGAACAGAGACTCGCACGGCCCGAAGTGTCTTACGATCGACAAGGACCAGAGCCCATTTGCCGTAATGAAGCCGCTCGATGAGACCTTTGCCGAAGGTGCATCCGGTGGCAAGTTGAACCCCGTCGGCGAAGCATCCGGCGGCATGCCCGGTCGAGGTCTCCACAAAGACCACCTTTTCCATGTTAAGTTCGCGTTCAACCCCAAGCTGGTGGAGGGCATAGAGCCCGGCGCGGAAACCAAGGGGCATGCCTCCGCACAGATGCCCATGGATATAGAAGGCGGATTCGAGGATTTTGGGCCAGGGCTCACCCCATCTTTCGGCATACTTGACCAATTGCGCCATGATCGGGACCTGTTCTGCTTTCATGTTCGTCTCCTCCTTCCTGTTTCGGGTTTCTGGTTTTCAAAAATGGGACAGCTCTTAGCTGCCTTTTAATGAAGCAACGGCCAGAGCAGCTTCCCAGCCGTTCCAATCAACACCAAACCAAAGAGCCGCTTGATCCAAATGGCCTTCATCTTCTCCCGCATCACCTTGGCACCAAGCTGAGAGGCCACAATCACCGCCACCGAAGCCGAAAGCAAAAGCGGAAGGAAAAAATGTCCCGTCAAGGCATGCGTGAAAAATCCAGAAAACGAAGAAAAGACCACGGTAAAGGCCGAGGTCGCTGCCGCCCGTTTGGTCGGATACCCTAAAGCAATCAGAACCGGTACAATTAAAAAGCCTCCCCCGACTCCTAATAACCCGGCAATATAACCGATGAAAAAGCCGCTAATGGCCGTTGCGATCAGTCGTTTTTTCAGAGGGGCTAAGCTCTGGGCTTCGGATCGGTTGGTGGAGAAGAGCATGCGTCCTCCTGCAACGATCATTCCAATAGAGAAGAGGACAATAAGGATGTTAGTAGGAACATACTGGGTACAAAGGGCTCCCACCGAAGCTCCAACGGTCGAAGTGAGAATGAGGGGAATGGCCCCCTGGACATCGACCATTTTGGCGCGGAGATAACTGATGGAGGCCGAAAGGGCTGTTAATCCGTTAAGGAGGAGGGCGGTGGGGATCGCGACGGTCTTCAGATCGAAATGAAACCATTTGAGGAGAGGGACATAGAGGAGGGCACCGCCTAGCCCGAGCATGGAAAAGAGGAAGGCCAGGGCAAAGATGATTGCGGTGACGAGGATGAGGGTTAGAGGAACCATGGCGTTAGAACCCAGGGTGACTTGGATTTAGGTTTCGGTTTAGGTGGATTAGAGGAAAAAGCGGGGTAGGGGGAGATGGGCGTGGTTGAAGGAGCTGTTGGTTTTCTCTTATGAATTTTTCCCATCTTTTCATACTCACATTTGGCCACATCGCCAAAGACTTGTCAAGCGCTTTTGGGAAAATCGCCAAGAAAACCCTCCTCCTCGAAAACAAGATTTCCATGTCTGCTTATTGGGTGTACAGAAGTTGTATAGCCAACCCGGCGTGGGAGTATTGGATTGTGGTGACCATGACGCACCACAAACTGGACGCTGCCTAATAGACAGGCACTGACAGGCACGAACAGGTAGAAGTAGGTGTATGAGTGGGTGGAACAGGCAAAGTGGAGGACGACGACAGAAAAGGACAAGCACGAACGGACACGGATGGGTATGGGCAAGGGCAGGACGGGCAAGAGGAGCCTCTCATCCCGAAGCATGGGGGATATCGGAAGCTGAAAAGCTTTCAAATCGCTCGCTTGATTTATGATGTGACGGTTCGATTTTGTGAGCTGTATATCGACAAACGCAGCCGCACACATGATCAAATGGTGCAAGCTGCGCGCTCAGGAGTGCAAAATATTGCAGAGGGAAGCCAGGTATCCGGCACATCGAAGAAGATGGAAATGAAATTGACCAGCGTGGCACGGGCGAGCCTCGAAGAGTTGCGGCTGGATTATGAGGATTTTCTAAGGCAGCGTGGGCTTCCAATCCTGGCACCGGACCACCCGGCTCTGAAACGGTTCAAGGCACTAAGACCCAAAACGCTGGAAGAAGTTCAAGCCTGGGTAGCGGAGGAAAGGAGGAGGAGTTTGGGGGGACACGGACAAGCACGGCCGGGAACGGACGGGGAAAGGGAGAAAATCGGTGCCAAGGTGGGGTCCGTACCGGTCGGTGGGAGTCTGTGGCAGCCACTCTCTTCGGCGTGTCTTGCGGCGAATGCAGCGTTGTCCTTGCTGAACCTGGCTTGTTATCTTTTGGACCGACAGCTTGCTGCCCAGGCAGAAGCCTTCGAAAAGGAAGGCGGTTTTACTGAACGGCTTTATAAGAGACGCCAAGAGAAGCGAAGGCAGCTATGACGATCTGATCGAGGGAGACATTGAGCAGATGGCCTTGCAGGAGCTTCGGGGGCTGGGTTGGGAAGTGGCATACGGTCCGGATATCGCGTGGGATGGTCCACGACCGGAGCGGGATCCAAAGGCCAACTAATGGAGACGTGGTGCTGGTTCGACGTCTGCGGGAAGCTTTGCTGCGAATCAATCCAGGCGTTCCTGAAGAGGCTATTGAAGAGGCTGTCCATAAGGTCCGTACGCTGAAGAGTCTGGTCCTGATCGAAAACAACCGTCAGTTCCATCGAATGCTGACGGAGGGGGTGGA
>CAZBKV010000002.1:0-2430 GCA_964492575.1 uncultured Verrucomicrobiota bacterium
CTGCAGCCCGAATCGGAGACTCTTTTACGCGGGGGTTGCCATTAGTTGAAGCAGGATTTACATTTTATTGGGGCTTGATTGGTGCGGCGTGTTTCTACTTGAGTGTTGGAGCCTTTGCTCTAGGACGCAGAAATCTTGTTTTATCGATTAATCTTTTGATTCCCGTCCTCGTGCTCTCACATGCCGTCGGAAGGCTAGGCTGCTTTATGGCCGGGTGCTGCTATGGCTGCCTTATTCCACACACTAAATTTAGAGTTCCAACGCAGCTACTCGAGGCTGCATTCTTAACTGGTCTTGGGATTTTCCTCCTGCGGAGGCCTATGAATCACCGAGTATCAAACCTTGAAGTATATTTAATCTGTTATCCAATATTCCGCTTTTTGATCGAGTTTCTCCGAGCAGATGATCGAGGTCACATTCTTGGCTTGTCCACATCCCAGTTTTTATCGATCCCGCTGTTCTTTTGTGGGGTTGCCATCTTCTTATATTCACGGTTGTTTAACGCCAAAGATAGATATAAATAGCAAACAAGGCGCAGCAAGCAACGTGCTCACGCACATATGAGTTTTAACTCATCTTGGATAGTTGGGAGGCGAAAATGAAGGCGGGCGGATTGTAAGTGGTTGGAAAACAATGGGTTAGAAGAAGGAAGGAGGGATTTTCGTAAAAAGCGTAGTGCCACAGAGATTTTGGTGAACGCATTTTTCCTCTAGACATGCCAGGCTTTTCCTTAGAAACTAATGTAGTGCTGTAAGAGGAGAGGAAACTAAGCCATGTTTCTTCGAGGGAAAAGTCTGGGAAGTATGTGTACGTGCAGATCGTTCAGAACGAACGAGTGGTCCGGCAACGGGTGATTGGGACATTAGAGCGAGAGGTTCAGAACCTGGAAGAAGAAAAGAGAGTTTTTTCTTCTTTGTGTAATGTTTTCTTTCGAGCCCAACCAGAGGCTGTAGTGCAACAGCTTTTGAAAATGCCATTTAACTCATTGATAGGCAACTAGTTACGATTTCCTACTATTCAAGATGAGTTTGAGGCTCTTCAACAAGCTCGGCCGGAAGGTACGCCTTTGCCCTCCGAGCAGAATTGAGCGCCATCGATCTGGATCTCCTCCCTACCGTTCCAACACCGCCCGATAAAACCGTTGCGGTAGCTACGACGCCTCCGGATCCACAACCCTTCCCTCCACCTCCGTCGTATTCGTCACCGTCAGCAACGGCTTCCAATGCCGCAAATCCTCTGACCTCTCAATTCGGAACACTCCCCGGTACCCCCGTCCGCAACCCCATCGCAAACCCTTCCGGCCCGAACCTGCATGGAATTAATTGCGGCCTTTCCGCATCCCTTCCTCGGCAACAATCGCAAGACTATAAGATCCGCCAGCCGCAATTGCCAATATACGCCCCTGAATCTCCGGGGGGACATCACATTGACTATCCTCATTGTTTCCCCAGGCCACCACCGTTCCATCTTTCTGCAGCGCTAGACTGTGAGCCCATCCCGCCGCAATGGCCTGATACCGGGTTCCAGGGGGCATAGGGAATCTTCATTGATTCCCACTCGACAACGATGCAAGGTCGCGGAGCATGGCCAGGGAGAGGAGCGCGCCTGCTCAGGAGAACTCCCACGCCAAACCAGATAGAAACTATACGACGCATGGAAAACCTCCTTTTTCTTTCATTGCATCGTTCTCCTCTCTTCTACAGGATCTCTATTTTCCATCTTGCCTCCCTCTCCCTACCCTTGTCAAGAACTCATACGAAAAATCAAATTGGGACAATAATGCCCATCTTGAACAGTAGGAAATCATAACTGATTGACTATCAAGGGGTTAGGTGCCTTTTTCAAAAGCTGTGGCACTACATCCTTTGGCTTTTGGACAAAAAACGTAATAATTTTTAAGATTTGGACCGCTCGATCCCTATCGTTCCTTTCCTTTCTGGAGGTTTTGGCTCCTTACCGGCATTTCCAACACGACTCTACCTTCCTCACCAGAGCAAACTGCACCTTCTCCCCCCTCTCTCCCACCCCTATGCATACTTCCCGGACTTCTTTTTCCTTAAAGCACTACTCATTTTTATGAAAAAGCTCGATATGACTAGAAGAAATGTGAGCTATCTTCCTATTCTGTGGCACTACACTTTTTGCAAAATTCTCTTTCGTATTTTCCTAAATCCTTGATTTTCAACAACTTACAACTCTACACACCCCCACTTCCACCCCTCAACTGTCCAAGATGGGTAATGGAGGTAGGACTTCATAGTAAAAGAAATCTTCTTTAAAAGGATCGTCAAACAGGCTAAGATTGATATAACATAATGAACCAGCACCCTCCGAAAATTCTGAAGCCATGACAGCGTCCGTTCTACAATCCTCCGCTCCTTGTAACTTGAGCTTTCTTCCATCTATGAGTTTTTGTTCTGAGGAAGTCGA
>CAZBKV010000002.1:2440-2894 GCA_964492575.1 uncultured Verrucomicrobiota bacterium
GCGAAACAGCGTTCGTGGCGGATCACTACTCTTCGAAAGTTCTGAAGCCAGGCCAACGTCCGCTCCACAATCCAGCGTCGCTTGTAGCTTTTAAGTTTTCTCCCATCCTGAGTCTTATGCTCCGGCCGTCGATTCTTCCGATGCGGCGCCGCCATCTCAAGTCCCAGCTGCGCCAGGGCCTCATCCAGCCAGTCGGCATCGTAGGCCTTATCTCCTACGATCTTCTCAGGCTGAGCTTCTTCGGGAAAAAGCGGCAGCAACCCCTGAACCATCTGTGGCTCTCCCGTATTGGCCGAAGCCACAGTCACAGCAACCGGAAGTCCTTGCTGGTCAACCACTACCTGCACCTTGACCTATTTTAGAGCTCTAACAGGATATGTAGCCGGTTAAGATGAAAGTCCCTTTTGGGTAGGGCAGAAGTAGGCGGCGAAACCTGGGGTTTCGATCAGTTCTA
>CAZBKV010000002.1:2904-25101 GCA_964492575.1 uncultured Verrucomicrobiota bacterium
CATGCAGGGATCTGGTGGGGTGGAGTGATTTTGCTTGGGGGGCTGATTCTCTTTTTTGCCAATCGCCATAAACGGGTGACCTGAAGTTTCTAGAAAGTTGGAAATATTGCACCCTCAGGCTCTCCTTTCGTGAAAGTAGCCCTCTAGCCGGCTCTGGCAGAAGGGAGAGATTTTGCCCAAAAGTTCGAAAGCGAAGAAAACTCATCTATTTGCGGGCGCCAACAGGAAGGGTCTCTGCGGCTGGCTGGGGTGGGAGTTCCTTTTGGGTAGGGCAGAAGTAGGCGGCGAAACCTGGGGTTTCGATCAGTTCTATCCGGTCTTTTTTCCAGAGCCAGAACCGGGCCTCGACCCCAGGATAATATTTCTGTAAGAAGGGAATCCCTTTTTCCGGACCAAGGACACATAGCGTGGTGGCCAGGCTGTCTGCAGTGGTGCAATCCGAGGCGATGACATTGACTTGGATGTGATTGGTAAGACCTATCCCGGTCCGAGGATCAATGATATGAGAATATCGAACCCCATTGAGGATGACGTACTGGTAAAGATCGCCGGAGGTGGCCACGGCAACGTTTTTTAGGCAAAGGAATTCCTTGCCGGCAGGATTGGGCGGTTGGGGATCGGTAGGACGTTTAGTTTGCGGCAACGGGGCTCGTAAGACCCAGAATTTCCGGCCCGGAGGGGGCTGCGTGAGGCGGGTGTCTCCGGCACCGGCGACAAGGGCCTGATGAATTCCCCATCGCCGGAGTTCTTTGAGGGCTTGATCGACGGCATATCCCTTGGCGACCGCACCAAAATCCAAGCGCATATTCGGGGCTTCCAGTAAGACAGACCGGCTCTCCGGTCGGAGTCGGATTTTCCAGTAACCGACTGCCTTTCGGGCTCGTTCCATCCATCGCTTGGAGGGAAATTCCCGGCGACGGCGAGCCCGGCGCCAGAGGTTTGAGTAGGGACCGACTGTCACGTCAAAGGCCCCATCCGTCTGTCGGGACAACCGTAAAGCCCATTGGAGGAGGTCCCAGAAATCCGGGCTTACCTGTACCCACTTTCCGGTTCCGGCAGTACGGCAAAGTTGGGTAACTTCACTCTCGTCGTCATAGTCACTGAAAATACGGTCCAGTTGATGAATCCGCTGGAATGCGGCTCGGGCTGCGGCATGGGCTTGAGCGGGATTTTTTGCGTAGAGCACAATTCGAAAAGGTACCCCCATCGCCGGCTCGATGAACTCGTATCGAGTCCAGTGAGGGTGTAGTTCCGGCGTTTGGGAGGGTGGGGTCGACTGGGCTGCCTGAGCAGAGCCCAGCATAAAAAATACACAAAAGAAGATTCCGCAGGCCTTTCTTGTTGTGGCCAGTGATGTCATTTTCTAACCCATCTTCTACCGTTTGGGATTAATTTTGAGGTGAAAGGGTCGGGAATCCCAGTTTTTTCAAGGGGGAAGAGGTTTTGCTTTTGGTGGAGGCTGGGGATGTTGTGACTGGGGTCTGAGCTGCAGGGGTGCCATCCCGCAGAGGGGGCAACCGCCAACCGGCCAGGCGCGCAGCCCCCTTCTTCCTTCGAACCCAGGCATTTCTTCCTTCCTGCGATTTTCCTCCGGGAGAGTGAATCTGGATCGAGGCCGACAGAGATAGACAGTTCGTTTTTTAGTCGTCTTCTTCTTGAGCCCCTTCAGAGGAGGCTTGTTTTAAAGGGTCGGTGGCATCGAGGTCGATCAGGATATCGCGCGGTTCGGCCCCTTTGCTGGGACCAACGATGCCGCGGCGTTCGAGTTCATCCATCAGTCGCGCAGCGCGGGTATATCCCAGCCGAAGGCGGCGTTGGAGGAGGGAGACGCTGGCTTTCTGCTCGGAACGGATGACTTCGATGCATTTTTCCAGCAAGGCCTCGTCTTCTTCTTTCTTCGAGTCGGTTTCGATGGATTCGACAGGGCGGGAAAGCGCTTGGTGGATTTCGACTTCGTAGCGGGGTGATCCTTGTTTGGCGATGAAGGCGACCAACCGTTCGATCTCTTGGTCTGTGATATAAGCTCCCTGAGCACGGATCAATTGGGAAGATCCAGGGGGAAGAAAGAGCATGTCGCCTTTGCCGAGGAGTTTTTCTGCGCCCATGACGTCGAGGATGGTTCGGGAATCGACTTTGGAAGCGACCTGGAAGGCGATGCGGGAAGGAATGTTGGCTTTGATGACGCCGGTAATCACGTCCACGCTAGGACGTTGAGTGGCGATAATGCAATGGATACCGGCAGCGCGGGCCATTTGCGTAATTCGGGCGATGGCCATCTCGACCTCCGAAGGGGCCACAAGCATGAGGTCGGCTAACTCATCGATGATCACCACGATGTAGCTGAGATGGTCAGGGATTTCGAGTTCTTCTTCGTGAGAATGGTCGACCATTTCTTCGTCTAGCTCGACGGCGAAGCCTTCTTTTTGTCCTTCTTCTTGGGAGGTGGATAGGGGGAGTTCCGGTTGTTGGGCTTCGAGGGCACGTTTTTGCGCGAGGCGATTGAAGCTGTAGATGTTTCGGACTCCGACTTTGGCAAAGATCTTGTATCGTTTTTCCATTTCTTGAAGGACCCAGCGGAGGGCGAGGATGACCTTCTTTGGATCGGTCACCACGGGCACCACCAAGTGAGGCAAAGGATTGTAATGCTGCAATTCGACGACCTTGGGATCGATCATGACAAAGCGGAGTTGATCTGGACCGAAGCGATAGAGGAGGGAGGCGACGATAGAGTTGATACAGACCGATTTTCCGGAGCCGGTTGCCCCGGCGATAAGGAGATGGGGCATTTCTGCTAGATCGGCGATGATGGGATGGCCATAGACGTCTTTCCCGAGGGCTAGGGGGATGCGGGCGGTGGTATTGCGCCAGGCATCTGATTCCATGAGCTCACGGAGGGTCACGGTCGATTTGGCCTTGTTTGGCACTTCGACGCCTACGGAGCCTTTTCCGGGGATGGGGGCGAGGATATGGATTCGTTCGGCTTTTAGAGCGGCGGCCAGGTTGTTCGTCAAAGCCGTGATTTTTTCTAATTTTACTCCAGGGGCCGGATGCAGTTCAAAGCGGGTGATGGTCGGGCCTCGGGTGATGTCTCCCAGGGAGACCTGAATTCCGAATTCGGCCAAGGTTTGTTGAATGAGCTTGGCCTTTTGAACTAGTTTGGCATGGGTTTCTTCCAGGGCAATGATATGACGCCGCGGTCGATCCAAAAGAGACAACGGAGGAGGTCGATAATTTTCAATGATTGGGCCTTGGGGACGAGATGGATGGGAAGAGGGCGAAGGTTTTGCAGGGGGAAGGTTCGGCTTTGATCTTGCAGATCGATTGTTTAAGGGTTTTCGAAGTTCTTGTTTCTGTGTTGGTGGAGGAGGGGCTTCTTTGGGGGATGATTTTAAAATGGGCTCGTGGGATTTTTTTCGCATTGGGGATTCGGTTTCGGTGGTTTCCACGCTGGCCATGAAGTCGTAGATCTTGGGTTTTTGCGTATCCCTCCCGGAGGGCGAGGCAAATAATTGTTCTGGGCTGGGTTTGCTTGGAGAGACACGGTGGAGGAGGGTTTGGAGGGCGATTTTGAGCAGATCCCTAATTTTTTGAATCAAAAGCCATCCTTTCCGAAGCAGAAGAGAGAGAGCTTTTAAGAGCCATCGTCCAAACTGAAATGCGGTTAACAAATACAGGCTGGTCAAAAGGACGATTCCGATGCAGATGGCCGAACCGGCCCGGCCCAGTTCTTTTAAGATAAATCGATCTAGAAGGTAACCGATCATCCCTCCGGCGCTCTCGGTATTGATTCGGAGCGTTAGGTGTTCCAGCCAACCGGCTGATGGGGCTGGGGCGCCTTGGGCAAGTTGATCGACAGTTTGGAGGTTCGTTCCCCAATCGAGGGCAGCGGACACGGCGATAAGGAATAATACAGCGGCAGGCCAACGCCGGGCCCAAGGACGCCATTTCGGGATCAACCAGGCCAACCCGAATCCAAGAAACACAAAAGGCAGTAAGTAAGCGGCACCCCCAATGCAGAAAAACAACCCTCCAGCAAGCCATGCCCCTACCGGACCGACCCAGTTGTGAAGAGGGTGATTGGGAGGAGAATGGACGGTGGGGAGATCGTATTTATCGAACGTAAACAGAGCAAAAGCAAGAAGCAAAGCGATCCCTACCAGGATCACACCGAAAAGCTCTCGCTTTCCTTCATCCCAGATCGGATGGTCGGTGTTTTTTCGGGTCACCGCAGGAAAAAATTCTACTGGGTAAACTGGCGTGTGGAAAGGGAAGATTGTTTTTCTTCAAGGTTTGGTTTGGGATTTCTTAGAGTCACTTTACAGAAGCTCACTTTTTCTTTCCGCTGGCACGGCCGCCGTGGCGGCGGGTTTTCCCTTTTTGATGACGATGATCCCGTCCTTGTCTTCCTCCGGAAGGTTTCCCATGGGATTTTCCGGGCTGAGAACGGGAAGGAGCGGTCTCAGTCGATTGGGAGGATGAGCTTGAGGAGGAAGATCCTAAGACCTCTACCGAGGCAGGCTGTGCTGTTTGGGAGGATTCTCCTTCGGTGGTGGTTGGCGAGGAGGAAGCTGGGGTCGGTTCGGGTAAGGCCTTTCCTTCGGCTTGCTGGCGGGCTTGTTCCAGTCGGTCCCGTTCTTCCATTGCCGCGCGTCGGGAGAGTCGGACTCGGCCTTTTTCGTCGATTCCCAGGCATTTGACCCAGATTTCATCTCCGACCTTGACGATGTCTTGGACGTTCTTGACGCGGAAGTTGGCTAGTTCGCTGATATGAACCAGACCATCCTGGCCGGGGAAGATCTCCACAAAGGCACCGAAGTCTTTAATGTTAACGACTTTGCCGCGGTAGATCTTGCCGACTTCCACCTCCGCGGTGGCGGCTTCAATTTCCCGCTTGGCCAGCTCCAATCCTTCAGGAGTGCGAGAGTAGATGTGGATGGTTCCGTCGTCTTCAATATTGATCTCGCATCCGGACTGATCGACGATACGCTTGATATTTTTCCCTCCAGGGCCGATGAGGACCCCGATTTTCTCTGGTTTGATCCGGAGGGTGAGGATTCGAGGCGCATAGGGGCTAAGCTCCGGACGCGGGGCACTGAGGGTTTTGTTCATGATCTCCAGGATTTGGAGGCGGGCTTCGCGGGCCTTTTGCAGGGCCTCTTCCATGATGGAAATGGGCAGTCCGGGCAATTTCAGGTCGAGTTGGAAGCCTGTGATGCCGGCCTCTGTCCCGGCAATCTTGCAATCCATATCCCCAAAGGCGTCTTCGGCCCCGATAATGTCCGTTATCAGCACATGACGGGTGATGTGGCCTTGCTCATCGGTTTCTGTGCAAAGGCCGATGCTCACGCCGGCCACCGGCTTTTTCAAAGGAATCCCTGCATCCATTAAGGCCAGGCTTCCGGCGCATACCGTGGCCATGGAACTGGATCCGTTGCTTTCGAGGATGTCGCTGGTGACGCGGATCGCATACGGGAATTCTTCCAGTGGAAGAAGGCGTTCGAGGCAGCGTTCGGCAAGGGCGCCATGTCCAATTTCCCGGCGGCCCGGACCGGTGATTCGGCCGACTTCCCCGACGGCGAAATGGGGGAAGTTATAGTGGAGCATGAACTGTTTTTCGCTTTCCCCACCGGCATAGGCATCTAGTTCTTGGGCTTCTTCGATGGTTCCGAGGGTGGCAATAGCGAGGGCCTGGGTTTCGCCACGGGTAAAGAGGGCAGAGCCATGGACCCTTGGAAGGACACTTACGGCGCAAGAAACTGGCCGCAGGTCATCCAATCCCCGGCCATCGAGTCGTTTCCCTTCATTGAGTAAGAGACCTCGGATGGCCTCGCTTTGGAGTTTGTAGAATGTTTGTTTGAGGACAAGGTCGGTGAGTTGTTCTTCTCCGAATTTTTCCTTGAGCTGCTGGGCGATCTCCTCTGTGAGTTGTTTCCAGGCCATTTCGCGTTCGCGTTTTCGAGGGATAAGAAGGGTAGGGAGGATTCGATCTGCAGCCAGCTTTTTGGCTTCTTCTATGATTTCCTGAGGGACTTCGAAAGGCTGGATGGGGCGTTTGGGTTTGCCGAGTTTTTCGGCCAGGAGTTTTTGGGCAGCGATAATGGGTTGGCAGGAGATGTGGGCAAAGCGAAGGGCTTCTACAAAGTCTTCTTCTTTGATCTCTCCGGCGGAGCCCTCGATCATCATTAAGTGTTCCTGGGTCCCGACGTAGACCAGATCGAGGTCACTCTTTTCCATTTCACTGTGGGTGGGGAAGACGGTGAGTTGTCCGTCGATGCGTCCGACACGCACGGCGGCTACTGGGCCGGCCCAGGGGATATCGCTGATGAGGAGGGCGGCGGAGGCGCCGTTGACGGCCAGCACGTCGGGTTCATTTTCTCCGTCTGCGCTGAGGAGGATGGCGTGGATTTGGACATCGTTAAACCATCCTTTGGGAAAAAGAGGGCGTAAAGGTCGATCAATCATGCGGGAGGTCAACACTTCCTTTTCGGTCGGTCGGCCTTCCCTACGGAAATATCCTCCCGGCAATCGACCCGCCGCGGCGGCCTTTTCCCGGTAGTCTACAGTAAGTGGGAAGAAGTCGATTCCCTCTCGTGGTTCCTGAGAGGCAACCGCAGCCACCAGGACTACTGTTTCTCCCAGTTGAACTGTGACCGCCCCATCAGCCTGGCGGGCTAGGTGACCTGCTTCAAAGGAAATGGTATGAGAGCCGACCTGTACAGCTACTTTCTCTTGCATGCTCTTTTGGGTCCTGGAAAACGACCTCGCCCGTCGGCTTTGGAGGAACTTCATTCAACTCCTACAAAACGTCAGGAGGAGCTGAACGAAATTTCCCAAAGCCTACGGGGTCGAGGTCGATAGGTTTCTGTTTTTCCGGGCATGCGGCAAGCCACGGGACATGCCCCCTCTTCCTTTTCCCCAACAGCGTACAGGATGGAACGCTGTGCCTGCCTCTCCGTCGAAAAAGGATTAGATCGTTTCTGCCGTTCTTTCGGTAAAAATTGCATACCGCACCCTCGATGGTTTTGGGTGCAGTTTTTGGCGTTCATTTCCGTAATCCCAACCGTTGGGTTAGACGGCGGTATCGCTCATAGTCTTGTCGTTTGATGTAATCGAGTAGTCGACGTCGTTGGTTGACCATCATGATCAGTCCGCGACGGGAACTATAATCTTTTTTGTGTTTTTGAAGGTGTTGGGTTAAGTGATTAATCCGTTGGGTCAACAGAGCGACCTGGACGTCAGCCGAACCAGTATCCTTCTCATGCAGTCGGAACTGCTCGATAATTTTTGCTTTTGGCTCCATCGCCATAGGGCCTGCTTCGTTTTTTCGTAAGGTTGTTTTGTTGAACCTATATCTTTCTGTTGTTATCGCTATTTTCCACAAGATCTTCTACACTACGGACGCTAGGCATAGCGAAAAACGATGTAAAGTCAAATCCCAAACCACATTCATTGGTTTTTTCCTGCTATAAGAAATCAGTTCACTCTTCCTGAGGAAACGCTCCGTGGGCTGCCATCGAAACCGCTTTCAACATCGCCTTTGCTTTGTTGACCGTCTCGGCATACTCGCTCTCTGGGACAGAATCAGCGACCCATCCTCCACCGGCTTGGACATAGGCTCGGCCGTCCTTTAGCAGAGCCGTCCGAATCGTAATACAGCTATCCAGATTCCCATTAAAGGCAAAGTAACCGACGCATCCTCCATAGGGACCTCGGTATGTCCCTTCCAGTTCGGAGATAATCTGCATGGCCCGAATCTTGGGAGCCCCGGTTAAAGTGCCGGCAGGAAACGTAGCTCGCATCAGATCAAAGGCATTGTACTTTTTATCTAATTCTCCTACCACATGAGAAACCAGATGCATCACATGACTGTACCGCTCTACGATCATTAGATCCCGGACCTTTACCGATCCGATTCGACAAACCCGACCTAAATCGTTCCGCGCCAGGTCTACCAACATCACATGCTCGGCCCGTTCTTTGGGGTCGGTGCGGAGTTCTTCTTCCAGGCGACGGTCTTGTTCGGGGGTGCTACCTCGTGGTCGGGTTCCGGCGATCGGCCGAATTTCCGCAACCCTGTTTTCACAGCGCACATGGATTTCTGGAGAAGACCCCACCAAAGCCATCCCTTCCAGTTCCAACAAAAACATGTAAGGGGAAGGATTAATCGTACGGACTGCTCGATAAACATTGATGGGATCCCCTTCAAATTCCGCTTCAAATCGTTGGGAGCCGACTACTTGGATGATGTCGCCGGCGGCAATGTACTCTTTGGCACGGCGGACTTTTTGGAGAAATTCTTCGCGGGTCATATTCGAGCGGAAGGGTAAATCGGGCACTTTTTCCGGAAGGTCGGTTAGGGAAGTGGGGTAGGGGCGTTGAATTTGCTCTGCCAATCGGTCCAATCGCTCGACTGCCTGATCGTAAGCTTGTTCTGGAGAAAGGCCCGGTTGGATCGGGGCATTGACCAACAGGCTCATACTCTGTTCTACCCGATCAAAGACGATTAATTCATCAGTGATCAGGAGATAGACAATCGGAGTATGTAGTTCGTCGTGGGGAGGCCGGGGGACGACCGGTTCAATATCATGAATAAATTCATAGCCGATGTATCCTAAAGCCCCTCCGGTAAATCGGGGCAGTCCGGGAAACTCCACCTGCCGAAATTGTCCCATCAGCCGTGCCACCGCTTCGAGGGCGTCTCGGACAGTGTGCGCTTCAGAAGGTCGATGGGGGGCAATTTCGAACCTCTGAGGAGGTTGCCCCAATTGTTGAATCTCCACTTGATGATCCCATTGGCGGATGACCGCACGAGGACGATGTCCCACAAAGGAGAATCGTCCGACATGCTCTCCCCCTTCTACCGACTCAAACAGGAAAGATTCTCCCTGACGACGGATCTTTTGATATACTGACAGAGGGGTCTCGAAATCAGCAAAAAATTTCCGAACAACCGGCACCAGATTTCCTCGCTGGGCAAGCTCCAAAAATTCTTTTTTTGACGGATAAAGCATCGGGAACCGAGCTTGTTTTGAGAGATTTTATGAAGAAGGGAAGAGCATCCGTTTTCGCTCCTGTCCTACAACTCGTCGTACCGGAAGCCATGTATAAAAGACTACAATCATGGCATAGGCGATAAAGCCGACGCCGATGGCCCAGACGATCTTATTGGCTTTTGCTTGCCAAATTAGGATAGCCCCGACCGCAAAAAACATCAACACATGCCCTAACAGACAGAAAAGATAGAGACCTCTTTGGGTTTGGGTCAGGCGTTCTAAGATCCAATTTCGATAGGCCCATTCCCCCATGGATCGGGCGATCCATGCCATTTGAAAATTTCGGGCAGCTACCAGAAGACTGGCCGTCGTTACAATAATGGCAACTTGGGGAATCATTGCTAGAAGGCTTGTTAAGGCAACGTTCAAGATGACACTTCCTCGCCATCCAAATTTCCGAACGATCGGATTGGCTTCCAGCACAAGGTGGGGAGTGGCCACCCATGTGCTTAAAATATCCACCCCCCGGCTCATCGCCAAAAGGGCAAATAAAAGAATATACTCCGCACTCCCAACAGGAACGACATCACTCATGACCCGCTTTTCCCATAGATTTGTTTTGGATCTTTCAAGCGAGGTTGTGTAACTTCCAACCGTTTTCCTCCATCCCGTACAGAACGATAAAAGCAAGATCGGTATCCCTCATGACAGGCAGCCCCTTCTTGCTCCACTTGAATCAGTAACGTATCCCCATCACAATCCACGGCAATCTCTTTGACCCATTGATAGTGGCCGCTGGTTTCTCCTTTGACCCAGAATTTCTGGCGGGATCGACTCCAAAATACCGTCCGGCCCTCTCGAAGGGTTCGCAATAAGGATTCCCGATTCATCCATGCCATCATAAGCACTTGTCCGTTCCGATGATCTTGAATAATGGCCGGAATCAAACCCTCTGCATTAAACTTAAGCGATTCAATCCACGTTGGTGTTGCCGTCGTGTCCTTCTCTTCCATAACTTCTTTCATCATGTCATAAAACTCCAGGAAATGCCAACTCTCTATTCCGGTAAGGGGAGAGGAGTGACTTGGCGGACCGGAACCCCATGTTCAGCCAGATAGGCTTTGACTTGAGGAATCGTATATTGTCCAAAATGAAAGATGCTTGCCGCCAGGACAGCGTCCGCTTTGCCTTCCTGGATCACTTCAAGAAGATGTTCCAATTTTCCTGCTCCTCCGCTAGCTACCACGGGGACAGAAACTGCCTCGCTGATACGCCGAGTAATGGCAAGATCATATCCTTCTCGAGTTCCGTCTGCATCGATACTGTTTAAAACAATCTCTCCGGCTCCTAATCGAACCGCTTCCCGAGCCCAGGCCACCGCTTCCCGGCCTGTGGCCTTTCGCCCTCCGTGGGAGAAGACCTCCCAACGCTCCGGACCGGTCCGTTTTACATCAATAGAAACCACGATACATTGACTACCAAAACGTTGGGCTCCTTCTCGAATTAGATAAGGATTGGCCAATGCAGCGGTGTTAATGCTCACCTTATCAGCCCCAGCCTGGAGTATTCGACGCATATCTTCCACCGAACGAATCCCCCCTCCCACCGTCAGCGGAATAAAACAGCGGGCAGCGACTTGTTCAATAACTTGGATCATCGTGCGCCGCCCATGAGCGCTTGCCGTGATATCATAAAAGACAAGTTCATCTGCCCCTTGCTCATTATAGCGGACCGCCAACTCCACCGGATCTCCTACGTTCTTTAACTCTCCTCGTTCCGCCCGGCCGAATCGGATTCCCCGAGTTACATATCGATCATGAACGTCTAAACATGGAATAATGCGAATCGCAAGCATATCGTCCTCTTTTCCAAAAGTTTCCTTTTCCTTTAAACAATGTGACCCCCGACCGTAAATCGAACTTCCGGTCAGGGGTCTATGGAGGTTCCCATGCGATGCAGCTTTGGTTGGTGCTGTGGAAAGGCTATTTTTCTTGTGCTTCCGAAAACTCCCCTACCTTAGGAGAGTCTTTCGGCATAAATTTCCCACCTAAATTGACGAATTCCTTCGAAGCGTACAGAACCTGGTTAATAGAGTTGATCGGATTCTTGGTGGAGAATTTGTAACCAAGTTTCACCACTTCGTCTAAAATCTCCTTCCGTGTCAGCGGGCGCTCCCATGTTACGCGCCGAATCGCCTCACGCAAGGAGATGACATTCTTTCCTCGTCCTCGACCACCAGAACCCCGAGGCCGCCCCTTCTTCTTTGCGACAGGCGCAGGGGCAGCCGAAGGTTCCGGACCTCCTGCTAATGCGGCTTCGATTTCCCGTAAGCGTTGCTCTAGCCGCTCTTTCTCCTTAATGAGATCTTCTCGAGCTTTGAGATATTGTTGCACTGGATCAGTCATTGTTCTCCTCCGGGTGTTGTTGTTTTAGAGTTACTATAGATTGTCCTTTACAGGATTTCAAACAATCCTCCCACTCAAACTTTAAAACCAAAAATTTCGAAAGGGCAATAAAAATTTTCAAATATTTTCAGTTAACAGCCACCATTCTTCACCAATTTCCCTCACTTTCGATCCCTTCTTAACCCCCTTGGTTGCGGAATGATATGCCATTTCTTATTGGAAGGCATCTGTCAAATTTCTGTCCCCAAAGGGATAAGGAAAAGGTAGGGCGGCCTGTCCCTAGAGTGCCGCAAATCGTCTGTTTTCTCTTCCGGCGCGCTGAGGACAGCGCACCCTACCTTCCCGAAATTTCTACTTTCTGAAATTTTTTCATTCAAGGGCAGTTATTTAACCGATGCCAAGTGATTTTCTTTCCCTCCCCAAAGGGGGCTTTTGGAGAAGGTAGCCCTTTTCAGGGGGCCTAGGAAAAGAAATATGAATAATCTAGTTCGCCGTCACAGCCCCCCAGGGCAAGCCAAAAGGCTCTTCTTAACCCCTCTATCCTCTATAAATCCGCTTCTTCTCGAAGAAGAAACTTTTGCAAGATCCTCCCCGGGTGGGATATGTTATAAGGAAAGGATTAGAAGGAGAGGGATCGAATAAGAGGATGAATCAGTTCGTCTTTCCCAAAGGGGAAAGGATGCCGGTCCGGGCAAGGAAGGAGGAAAGAAGATGAGAAGAGGGTGGGAACAAGTGATTGAGATCGCCGGAGTTATCGGATTAATCTTATGGAGTGCCGGCTGTGCTTCGGGGGTGAAGAATCCCTCTGGTGTCCCTGTGACAGAACTGCGGCCGGATGAACGGGGGTTTGTAGCAGGTACAGGGATTGAATCTCAGGATATTGTTACGATGGCCGACCGAATGGCCCGTTCTATTCTTTCGATTCCGCAAATTGCGCAGGCAAAGCGTCCTCCCCGTATTGTATTACAGCCGATTTTGAACGAATCTCGTTTTCCGATTAACAAGGATCTTCTTTTGACCAAGTTGGAAACTTTGTTGATTGAGCGGGGAGGTGGAAAGGTGGTTTTTCTAGCTAGAGATCGCTGGGAAGCGTTGCAACAGGAAGCGCAGTTGAAACGGAGTGGTCAGGTCAAAGCAGAAGGGCCGGTGGCTGCTTTTGAAGGGGCAGATTATTTCTTAACTGGGAAAATTCAGAGTTTGACGACACGAACCTCCTCGGGAGTCAGCGACTATATTCACATCGTGTTTCAGTTGATTGATGCGCGGACAAGCGCCATTGTTTGGGCAGGGAGTTATGAGGTGAAACGACAAGGCCTTGAGGATGCGGTTTACCGCTAAACCGAGAAAATTATTTCTGGTTTTTTTCCTGGGTCTTTTGGCTTGGTCTTTTAGTGGCTGCGCCACTTCTCATCCACGATCTTCTTTGCATCTTAGTGGGGATCCTTTGATTGACGGGCCGATAGCGATTGCTCAGGGGCCGCCGGAAGATCGCCTCTTATGGAAATATCGAATGGCGGCAGCCGCCTTGCGTCGAGGGAAATGGGATCTTGCACGAGGGGCATTAGATGATGCGGTGCAGAGGTTAGAAAATTTATTTGGACCGGATCCGAGGGCGAAGAAGGCTCGGAGTCTTTTCGGTCGGGAATCCCAGAAGTTTTTTGTGGGGGAACCTTACGAGCGTGTGATGGCGTGGTATTATCGAGGAATCTTGTATTGGCGGGATGGAGAGCCAGATAACGCTCGAGCCTGTTTTCGAAGCGCTCAGTTAATGGATGCGTATGCAGAGGATCGGGAGTATACAGCCGATTATGTTCTGTTGGATTATTTGGATGGTCTGATTACAGAGAAGTTAGGTGGGGATGGAAAACCGATGTTTCAGCGTGCTCGAAAACACGCTCGATTAGCGATTCCTCCGCCGATCAATCCTCACTGGAATGTTTTTTTCTTTTTGGAGTATGGGAAGGGGCCTTTAAAGTATGCGACTGGAACCCATCGGGAACAATTGCGTTTTTTACCAGGGGTTTCGAAAGCGAAGGAAGTGAAGATTTATGTAGATCATAAGGCGGTCCATGTTGGGCCTTATGATGATTTGTATTACCAAGCAACAACGCGGGGAGGTCGGCCGATTGACTACATTTTGGGTCGGAAGGCCGTTTTTAAGGATGTCACCGATGTGGTAGGGACAGGAGCGATGGTCTCAGGGGCCATTCTTGCTACACGACGACGGACGCAGGAAGTCGGCTTGGCTTTATTAGCAGCGGGGCTTCTTTCGAAGGTGGTTTCTGCAGCGGTGCATCCTGAGGCAGATACCCGCACGTGGGATAATCTTCCCCTCTATTTAAGTTTTGCGGCGTTTCAGCTCCCCCCTGGTCGATATACGGCACGGGTAGAGTTTTTAGATAAAAAACGTCGGGTTCTTCCGGATTTAACGAAAGAGATTCATTTTGAAGTGGTGCCAGGAAAAGATAAAGTATTGTTTGTGAGCGATCAATCGATCACACCAATGGAGCAATGATGAAACGAATCGATCTGTCTCTAATAGGTGGGCTCTTCCTGGGAGTATACCTGGGAATAGTCGGTACGGGGTGTAAGACAGAGACTGGGGCTTTACCCCCGGTCAATACCACTCAGTATAACACAGAAAACCGGCTTCATTTTGTTTTGATGGATAAGGCTACACAACGCTCTGTGACCTGTACCGGGATTGAACAGAAGGTCCTGCCGGACGGGCGTTTGGAGGTGGCAGCCAATATCCGGAATCGAGAAAATCGACGGATTCAGGTCCAGGTCAATTGCGAATTTAAGGATGAAGCCGGATTTACCGTCGATGCGACCCCATGGGAGACGTTGATTTTAACGGAGAATGGGCAAGAGACCGTACGATTCACCTCCATGAATAACCGGGCAAAGACTTTTACGATTCGCGTTCGTCAGGCTCGCTAGACGGTGTTTTCCCTGCCTGATCGGGGGAAGGCTTTGCGGAGCTGGGGGACGGAGGTGTGGCCAGGTAAGGAGAAGCAGGTCGTGGAGGAGTCTCGGAGGCGGAAGAGTTGGTAGGAAGACCGAGTCGGGCGGCGACTTCTTGAGCCAAAACCTCGTAAGCAGCGGTGGCGACACTGTAAGGATCGTATTCTAAGATCGGTTTTCCATGGGAGGGGGCTTCGGCAAGACGCGTGGTGCGAGGTACAATGGTGTCGAATACTAATTCTTTAAAGTAATTCCGAACCTCTGCACTGACCTGGTGGGAAAGCCGTGTGCGAGCATCATGCATCGTAAGAACCAGTCCCAGAAAGCGAAGTTGAGGATTAATCCCCGAGTCCCGAATCTGATCCACTAACCGCATTAGAATCGAGATTCCTTCCAAGGCATAATATTCGCATTGGATGGGAACTAGGAGGCTATCGGCGGCGGCGAGGGCATTAACAGTTAAAATTCCCAGAGAGGGAGGACAATCGATAAAAATCAACTGATACGTCCCTCGATCCCGAAGGGGAGCCAGGGCCTGGCGGAGCCGCAACACATAGTCCTCAAACTGCGTGAGCTCTACTTCCACCCCACACATGTCCATTTCGCTTGGGATAAGATCCAGCCCCGGAATATGAGTAGGATGGATTTTGCTTTCCAGCGTTTCTTCTCCCAGCAAGGCTCCGTAACAGCTGATTCCAGAATGTTGCGAGAAACCGAGTCCACTGGTAGCGTTGGCTTGGGGATCTAGATCTAACAATAAAACCCGATGCCCCAGCCGAGCTAGGGCGGCTGAGAGATTGATGGCGGTGGTCGTCTTTCCCACCCCGCCTTTCTGATTGGCAATGGCGACAACGGGTGTCTGTCCCACAGGCCGAATTAAGAAGAAGGTCTTCTCATTCTGCAAGGGCAATCGAAGAAAGCCCTCCTCCCTTCCGCTTTTATCTTAGGACTTTGTAGGAACAAGGGGGACATAATTTCCTAATTTCCGGGCTACCCGATTTAAACCGTCTACAATCCGTTGGGCTTCTTGTTGGGTGGCGTCCGGGGTGAAAGTCAACACCCCATCCATGATCGGCCGATTCATTCGCACTATTCCCAACCAACGGGCTTCTGGGAAAACAGCCTGCAGGACCAAACGGCGACCCCGATAAGCATTGCTGACTTGTTGAAGGACCAATTTGCCGTGGAAGTCGAATACTAACTCAATCGAATATCCTCCCATTCCCTTTACCACTGCGGCGTGGACGAGGTCCCTTTCATCCAAGATCGGTTCCTTCTGGATGCGAATCAGGACGGGTTCCTTTCGATAGACGGGGGCCACCATGGTTTGCGTTGGGTCATTGACTGAGGCTTCCAAATAGACCCGGAGATGGACCTTTTGTTTCGAGCCTCTTCCTAGACTAGCACATCCTGGCCCTACCAGAATCCACCCGATCAGCAGGAGGAAAGCAAAGAAGGTTTTCTGCTTGACTGTTGTCGTCTTCATGGCACGTGATAGCAGAACGAAGAAGTTTTAAAGGAATTAAGAAGGGAAATCGGACGATGGGCAAGCAATACAACAAAGTTTTGAAGCGGAGGCGAAGACAACGATATATTAAGCGAAAGAAGAAGGAAGCGAAGGCCAAGGCCCTTCAACAGCAGGCCGGTTCATCGACCGCCACAGAGACCAGCAGTTAGTGAAGCGTTCTCCCGCGAGGCGGCGTAGAGGTGTTTTTCGGGGCTGACTCGGGAGCAAGGGGGAGAAATACCTTGTTCGGTGGGGGAGATTGAGTATACAACACGAGAAAAACAAAGATGAAAAAACTTGGTATCGTTGGTCTTACTCCCCTCGCAGAAGCGGTGGGAAAAAGGCTTTTGGATTCGGGATTTGAATTGCTTGGGTTGATCGAACCAGAGCGACCCAAAACCGCGGATCTGGCTCGAAAATTAGGGATTCCAACTGTTAATTCTCGCTTAAAACTCAGTGAATGGAGTGACGGGGTGATTCTTTTTGAGGATCAGGAAAGTCAACTGGAAAAGCACTTTTTACTTACTACCGACAGTTTGATTGGACCGTCTGCCAAAGCACGGGTTTTTGTGGTGTGTGGGACTGTCTTTGCAGATGTCCTTTTGAAGCTGGAAGCGAAGCTGGATCGATTCAATGCCCATTTAGTGGAGAGTTGTTTGCCGAGTCCGTTGGGGGAGATTGCGGAAGGGAAAGTGGTGGTGTTATGCGGAGGGCGGGATGAAGCGGTCCAAGCAGCGAAACCTATTTTACAAGCACTAGGAGAAGAGGTACGTCATTTAGGGGAGTTAGGGAGGGCGACGAGTATGGAAGCCTTGATCGGTTCCATTCTGGCCGTTCAAACCGCTGCATTGGCGGAGGCCCTGGCATTGGCCGAGGCGAGTGGAGTGAAGATGGATTTGTTACGGGATGTGTTTCGGCATCTGGGTCTATTAGCTCCTCGATTGGATCGGGATTGGGAGTGTATGCTAAAGCGGAACTACAGCTGGTCCTGTCCCTGTACCCATACGGCAAAGACTGCGGCCATTGCCACGAAACTTGCTCGACGCCTGCGGTTAGAAGTGCCTTTAATCAACGCTGCAAAACGACAATTTGATCGGATGATCAAAGCTGGAATGGGAGGAATGGATCGTCAGGCTGTGGCGGAACTTACCTTCCGCGATCGGACGATCCCGCCAGGTTGATGAATTCTGTTGGAAGCAGACTTGTCAGATTGAAGTCTGCTCGCTATTCTTCGATTGGTCTGAATGAGAAAGGGGACCGAGGAGGGGATGAAATCGAAGGCTCGATTGTTTCGAACGATCCGATGGATTTCTGTACTTGGGACCGGTCTACTAGGATGGTGTGGATCGGTCGGGGCTTGGGCTGCTGAGGCAGGTGGACATGAAGGATTGAGCCCTGCTGCTCCGGTTCTTTTCCATCTGGGGCCTCTGCCGGTGACCAATAGTATGGTCGTTACATGGATTACGGCTTTGGTATTGATCGTTGGGGTGCGCATAGCGATGCGGAATCCCAAGCCGGTTCCAGAGGGGGCTCAAAACTTGGTGGAGTGGATCGTGGAAGGGGTTTACAACTTCTTTGCGGGGATTTTGGGAGAACGGCTTTGTCGGCGAACCTTCTGGTTTTTTGCCACGCTTCTTATTTTCATCACTGCGAGCAATTACGTTGGGTTGATTCCTGGGATCGGATCGATCGGTTGGGGAGTAGGAAAGCATTGGTATAATTTAGAGATTACCCGGCCCCTTTTCCGCGGCGGGAACGCCGATCTGAACATGACCTTTGCCATGGCCATCGTGTTCTTTATCCTATGGTTCGTCTGGGCCATCCAAGAGAATGGGATCCTCGGTTTTTTGAGGCATATCTTCGGATTAAAAGGAGGAGGGTTTACGAAATTTGTTGCATTTCTGTTAGGGCTCCTCTTCTTCTTCGTCGGTTTAATTGAGGTAGTCTCAATCTTTTTCCGACCGATTGCTCTGGCCTTCCGTTTATACGGAAACATTTTTGCAGGAGAAAATATGATCGAAGGTATTACGTTGATAGGAGGATACTTCGGGTGGTTGTTAGCGGTTCCTTTCTATTTCTTGGAATTGTTATTTGGTTTTGTTCAAGCACTAGTCTTTAGTCTGTTGAGTGCCATCTTTTTGTTAGAGATCTGTATGCACGAAGAGGAAGGTTCTGGTCATTGAAGAATCGAATCTTGTATGTAAGGAAAAAAACGAAAGGAGGAAGGCACATGGAAATGATCAGCACAATCCTAGCGGAGATAATCGGAAACATTCATGTGGCGAGTGCCTGTTTAGGGGCCTCGATTGGGATCGGAATGATTGGTTGGAAGGCTTCAGATGCCGTAGGTCGCAACCCTGGAGCCTCTGGAAAGATCTTGGTGCAATCGCTCTTAAGCATAGCGTTTGCAGAAGCTATCGTCTTTTACTCCATCTTCCTAGTGAAGTAGAGGATGGGGTTATGGGGTTCCGCGGGGCTAACAGGCAAGCTCCGCGGAAGAAGAAGTTATTATTCAAAACCTTCAAAATTAAACATTTCGAAGATGTGGGATTCTCTCCAACTCTTTTTCGCGGCCAGTCAAGGTGGGATTGGAGATCTCGTAGAAGGAGTCGTAGAGCGGTTTGGTTTAAACCTGCCGCTGTTGGTTTCGAATATGATCAGTTTTTCGATCGTGGCCTTCTTGCTCCATCGGTTTGCTTATAAACCGGTCTTAGAAGTCCTGGCTCAACGGCGGGCCACGATCGAAGAAGGCCTCAAGAACGCCGAACGAATTAAGCAGCAACTTCAAGAGACGGAGGCCAAACGCCAAGAGATGCTGGCCGAAGCTCAAAAGAAGGCCGAGACGATTATCGGGGAAGCTCGCCGATCGGCCCAGGAACTGCTGGATCGGGAGACCCAACGGGCGATGGCGGCTGCGGAGGAGATTTTGGAACGCGCCCGTGAGGCGGGCCGGATCGAAATGGCCCGAATGCGAATGGAGCTACGAAGGGAGATGGGTCGACTGATCGTGGAAACTGCGGCGAAAGTGACCCAAAAGATGCTTACTGACGAAGAGCATCGACGTTTGATTCGGGAAGCGGAGCTAGAGCTGGAAGGAAAGAAGTAAAATAGATCGTTGCTCCCCGGAAAGGATGAAGATCAGCCAAAAAGCAAAAGCCCAGGCCAAACGCCTTTTCCGGCGCTGTTTTCGGGATGGTTTTTTGGATGAGGGGCGGGTTCGTCAGACAGTAGATCGACTGATCCAACAACGGCCTCGAGATCTTCTTCCGATTTTAGTCGCTTTCTATCAATATGTGCGGTTGGAGTGGCAACGTCATGTGGCCCGAATCACTTCTGCTGTTCCATTACCCAAAGAGGAACAAGATCGGATTTTACAGATTTTGGAACGGCGATATGGGAGGCTTTTGGGATTCCAGTTTGAGGTGGATCCAGCTGTGATTGCCGGCTTGCGGATCCAGGTAGGAAGTGAAGTCATCGATGGAACCGTACGAGGTCGATTGGAAGAATTGTTGGAACAGATGTAAATTACCTAGCAGTTAAGTTAAGAAGGAGGCGTCTATGAGTGATTTACTTCAAGAGATCGAAGCGAAGATTGCCGATCTGAAGACCAGTGCCCGTCGACAGAATGTAGGGATTGTACGGGAAGTTGGGGACGGGGTAGCCCGGATCGAGGGGCTAGACGATGCGATGTGGAATGAAATGCTCGATTTCGGTAACGGCATCATGGGCCTTGCTCTCAACCTCGAAGAGACCAGTGTCGGGGCCATCATCCTAGGAGATTATACGAAAGTTAAGGAAGGCCAAGAAGTCCGAACCACCGGTCGTTTGTTGGAGGTCCCGGTCGGGAAAGGACTTCTCGGCCGAGTGGTTGATCCACTGGGGAATCCCTTGGATGGGAAAGGACCGATTCAGGCTGAGACCTATTATCCTGTTGAAAAGATCGCCCCGGGCATTATCACCCGCCGTCCGGTCAATGAGCCGGTGATGACCGGAATCATGGCCATCGACGCAATGATCCCGATCGGGCGGGGACAACGTGAGTTGATTATCGGAGACCGCGCGACCGGAAAGACGACGATCGCCATTGACACCATCATCAACAATGCCCGTCTGAACCGCGAGGCCGAAGAACGTGGGGACAAAGAGTATCGTCCCCTTTACTCGATTTACGTCGCCATCGGCCAAAAACAATCCACCATTGCCCAGATCATTGATGTTTTGGAGCGTCATGGGGCGATGCCCTACACCATCGTCGTGGTTGCCGCTGCCGCGGATTCGGCCACCAGCCAATACCTAGCTCCCTTTGCCGGCTGTGCGATGGGAGAATGGTTCATGGACCATGGAATGGATGCCTTGATCGTATACGACGACCTGTCGAAACACGCCGTCGCATATCGTGAGGTCTCCCTGGTCTTGCGTCGTCCTTCCGGACGCGAAGCTTATCCGGGCGATATTTTCTACCTCCATAGCCGTTTGCTCGAACGAGCTGCACGGATGAACGAACAGCATGGAAACGGATCGTTGACGGCTTTGCCGATCATTGAGACGCAAGCCGGGGACGTCTCCGCCTATATTCCTACCAATGTTATTTCCATTACGGACGGTCAGATTTTCTTAGAGACCGATCTTTTCTATCAAGGCGTCCGTCCGGCGATCTCGGTTGGAATTTCCGTCTCGCGGGTCGGATCCGCTGCTCAATTCAAGGCGATGAAACAGGTGGCCGGCCGCGTCAAGCTGGAGCTGGCCCAGTTCCGTGAGCTGGCCGCTTTTGCGCAATTCGGTTCGGAGCTCGATCCGAAGACCCAAGCCCAGTTGGAACGCGGAAAACGCATCGTCGAAGTCTTCAAACAACCGCAATACCATCCGATCCCATTTGAAATTCAAGTGGCCGTCTTATGGACCGTCCAGAACGGCTATATGGACGATATCCCTGTGGAGAAAATCAAAGACTTCCAAGGCCGATTAACAGAATACCTCGTGACCCGTAAGAAGGAATTGATGGAGACCATTCGAACTCGGAAAGAATTGGATGATCCGTTAATCAAACAATTAAAGGCGGCCGTGGAAGAGTTTAAATCCACTTACGGAGCAAGCTAAACCCTGGATTTTACTATGCCGAATACCAGACGCATCCGCCGACGCATTCAATCCATCCGAAACACGGCTCAAATTACGCGTGCGATGCAGACCGTCGCCGCCTCACGCATGCGACGGGCTCAGGAAGCCGCCCTCAACGGCCGTCCCTTTGCCCAAATGGCCATGCGCTTAATGGCCACGGCATCTCAGAAAGTGACTGACTTTGAGCACCCTCTTTTAGAGATCCGTCCCATTCGAAATCGATGCGTTGTGGTCCTTAGTACGGACAAAGGACTCTGCGGAGCTCTAAACGCGAACGTATTTCGAGAGCTCACGAAATTCGATGTTCAAAACACCCAGTTTGTAGCCGTAGGAAAAAAAGCAGCTCAATTCTTAGCCCGAACCCGTCGCAATCTCCTTGCAGAGTTTACCTTCCAAGAACGGCCGGTCTTCAGCGATGCTTATCATGTAGCTCGCTTTGTTATGAATTTATTTATCGAACGGAAAACCGATGAAGTCTTGGTTCTTTACCCCCGTTTCATTAACACCCTACGACAAGAACCCAATACCCTTACACTCCTCCCGATGAGCCGGCTCTGGGAGGAAGTCCAACAACAAGAGCCCCTTAGCGAGTTTCTTTTTGAACCAAATGTGGAAGCGGTAATGGACTACCTGCTACGATACTTCGTGGCGTTCGAAATCCTGCAATTGATGCATGAAACCCGGGCCAGCGAGCATAGCGCGCGGATGGTGGCCATGAAGAACGCCACCGACAATGCCAATGAGCTTATCCAAGAACTCACTTTGACATACAACAAGATCCGACAATCCACCATTACCGCCGAGTTGCTCGATAATGTAACCGCCCAGATGGCAATGCAGTAAGAAATAGATAACCTATGCCTGGAGAACTACGCCTGCGAATCGTAACCCCCGAAGGGGAGATCTACAACAAACCGGTCGAGATGGTGACTCTCCCGACCGCCGCAGGAGAAATCGGTATTCTCTCTGGTCATGCTCCTCTTTTCACCTTGATGGCCGAGGGAGAAATCATTGCAAAACGGGGAGAAACCACCGATCGAATCTTAATCACCGGAGGTTGTGCCGAAGTCAAAGGAGATTCGGTATCTATCCTTACTGTCTTTGCCACGGATGAAGAACGGGTGGACGAAGTGAAAGCCGAAGAGGCCCGACGTCGGGCCGAAGAACGCCTCCAGGAGCGAGAGAAACTTTCTCCCGAAGAACTGGC
>CAZBKV010000002.1:25111-25441 GCA_964492575.1 uncultured Verrucomicrobiota bacterium
GGGGGGGTTGGGGTTGTGGGGGGGGGACGCGGGATGTTGCGGGGGAGGATTTCTCCTGAAGAACTGGCCTTGGTTCAGGCAGCCCTCAGCCACTCCTTGGCTCAGTTGCGAATCCAACGTCGCCGTCGTCGCCCCGGTCAATCGGCGCCTCCTCCAGGGGGAGGAGTATGATTTTGGTCATTTACCCCGAGATTCTTCCACCGGACTTTCCTCCCTTTTGAACCTCAAAAATTCCTTGAGAGAGAAGGGGAAGGCGAAAAGAGGCAGCACGTTCTAGCGAAACGGGCAGGAAGGGAAACTCCGGCCAGATCGAGGATAGGGTTGTTGCTG
>CAZBKV010000003.1:0-14367 GCA_964492575.1 uncultured Verrucomicrobiota bacterium
GCTGGCTTCAGAGAAAAGGAGAGTTTGCCCATCAAGTGGACGCATTTAAGGAAAGCCGCTTTCACATGCCGGGTTGTTTCGTGAGGGGGATCGAACAGGCCCTACCGCCGAAGTGGGGTGGGGTGACCATTCTCTACAGCGGTGTTGATCCGCAGGATCTGGAAAAGATCGAACGGCCCGGCACCTCGGGGTATCAAGAAGGGCTTGGGGACTATGCTGGATTGAACTTCCGGGTCGGCAGCGATGGAAACAAATCAGCGGAAAGTGTTCTGGGCGGGGAGCCGACCGGGTCGTATCCGTTGACTGGTCGTTCCAAGTATTACGTCCGCCTAAGCGGGGTCTCCGGAATCCACGAGGCGGTCTATGGATCCTTCCCCAAAGAGGCAAAGATTTACGGCTATCAATTCCAGTTTGAGAACTTCGGCCTGGCTTTCCTGGACAATCAGAATGTGGATTCGCGCACGCAGGGATCGGTCTATGTTCCTTCTCCGTCTGACTTTACTCAGCGGTTTGAGCGGCTGAGGTTCAGTTGTCTGGGGGCTTTGGAGAAAGCGGATGTGCCGAGTGATGAGGCAGGACTGACCAAGGTATTAAAATATTGGCAAGCGGATTTTGTGACGTTGGCCATTGCGTTTGCTCGACCCGCATCGGCGCAATGTGATCCGGGGAAGGGATATTTGACGTTGGGTGTGGAGGCGTATGCCCCGGCGCTGGGAGAATCGGTCCGGCTGTACGGAACGTTGGGGTTCCATCCCAACGGAAATCTCATTACCCGTGAGGACGGAGTGTTGGATCCACCATTTGATTCCCGACTGAAAGTCCCGTCGGTTTGTTCTATTCCGGGACCGAAGGATGAGAAGTATGCCTTTACCCCGGTCATCGATGCGTATCTGAACAACTGGGATTATGCCCATGGTTCTGGAGAACAGGGGTTCCTGAATGTTGCCGGTCGGTTGGATGTCCCGTTCTTTGAAGATCTATGGGTTCATATCCACACCACACCGGATAAGGAAGGGACGAATGCCCCGCTTTACATGATGGGTGGTTGGCGGGCCGGAAAAGGGTTTGAGGAACCGAGCGGCATTCACTTCTTTAACCAAACGACAAATCAGATCGCCGATCCGGACAACCGCGGGTTCCCAAGCGGTGTCACACTGGCCGAATACCGAGAAGGAAACACCGGCGGAAACGAAGAGTATCTTGTTCGGGCGTATCGGACCTGGCTGGAGGTCATCGACTTTGAATATCCTCTGAAATGGTCTACTTCCAGCCGTTCTTTCCAGAGCTTCAAGAGTGAGAAGAACGATCTGTTGGTCCTGACCGTCGAGCATCAGGTACGCTATCTGAGTGCCGAACATGCCGAGCTGCGTTTCGGGGCGCAATACGAAGGGTTGCCGCAGATCAACCTGGCCAATCTGGCCTACGACCAGCTCGATGGAGTAGGGGATGTCATCCAGAATGTCTTAGGTCAGGCCTCCCGCCAGGCGATTGATGAAGGATTGGATTCCCTGAATGATCTTTTGTCGGATCAGATCCATGAACTGATGGATCCGGTTCTGGACAGCATGATCGATCCGGTGATTGACAACCTTTACACCCAGCTTCAGTCCGATTTTCAGAGCTTTGGCGGCAGTCCTTCTTCGTGGAATCCGGATCCACTGATCGATCAATACTTTACCGGCCCGGTGGGCTCGATTCAGGACCGCCTTCAGCAGCTGGTCAACGGAGCAGCCGGAAGCACCACGAATTTACTGCAAGACATCGATGGGCATCTTGCGAAGGCCCAGCAAATGGTTGGGATCTTCCGCGATTTGTTGAAGAAAGATTCCAACGGGCATCGAAATCTTGTGGCCAATCTGACAAAGGCGTTAGTCGGAGAATTTGCCGCTGACCTGGTCTCTCTGCTGACGGATGAATGGATGGACTCGGCGCTAGAGCGGGCTGATTCGACGCTGGATGCCATCTACGAGACGTTGGATCAGCTTTACCAGACCATCGGCATGATTCGAAATGAACTTCAGGCCGGTGGCCAGATTGCCCAAGAGTTGCAGCAGAAGTGGAATGCCCATCTTGCTGAGCTGAATCAAATTGCCCAAGACGCACGGGATACCGTCAAAGATTGGTTCCACTCGGTCTTACAACAGGGAGAAGATCCGTTTACCTACTACACGGCCGATGAGATTAAACAGATGATCCGTCAGGAGATCGAAGATCGCCTGATGGGTTCCGTGCTGAGCACGGTAATCCAGGAGACGGTGAAGCAGTGGATGTACGATGTGGACGCGATGGTCACCGAGGCGATCGGGTCGATCTTCCAGGAAGTCAATACCATGATTCGGGACGCCCTTTCCCAGGCCTTGGCGAGTGTGGACGATACGATCAACGGGTTCTTGGGCAAGGTCAACTCCGTGATGGGGGCCGGTCGGGTGAATGGTTATGCTAAGATCAACGGCGATGCCTTACGGGAATTGCGGTTGGATATTTACGCCAAGCTATCGGTGGCTTCGGATTTTGAGTTGAATGCCTACCTGTTGATTAAGGAGCTGGATTCAGAAGGAACTCCTTCGGTCTGTTTGCCTGGGAGTGGAAAGGCCACGGAAGTGGAAATGGGGGCAAAGGATGTCGAAGTTAAGTGGATTTCCAAAGGCGTAAAGGCCTCTGTTCAAGCAAAATTTACCTTTGACACCGGCGGGGCGGTTCCAATCCCGATCAATTGCATGGGCGGAATTGAATTGAAGGGGACGATCAATTTTGAAGCGGTGAAAATAAAGTATATGGGGGCTTCTATGGCCTTTGGAGAATTAGAAAATTATCTCTCCTGTGCAACGAAATTAGCAATCAATAAATACGAAGGGGCTGGGGGAGTCTTCTTTGGTCGGACCTGTACGCTTGATCCCTTCTTCTGGGATAAAGACGTGCAATCTATTCTGGGGAACCCGCCATTTACCGGCGCCTATATATATGTGGAAGTGTGGGTTCCGCTTTCAGAAACGCTGTTGGGTATTCCCGCCACGTGTATGTTCCAGATCTCTGCAGGGATCGGAATGGGAATGGGATACTTCATGGAAGGGCCGACGTTTATCGGCAAGATGTTGGTCGGGGCCAACGGAGAGGTGTTATGCATCGTGTCGGTGGAAGGGAAGATTGTCCTGGTTGGTGTGAAAAATTCGGACGGTGTCCATATGAAAGGCCATGGAGACTTGACCGGAAAGATCGGTTGCTGCCCGTTCTGTATCAAATTTAGTAAAACCCTCGGTCTCGAATATAAAGAAGGATCGTGGAGTGTAGATTTTTAGGACATAGGACATGAGTATGATCGGCGGACCAAATCAAAGGAAACAGAGTCTTATGCGACATCCCCAACGTCGAAGGAAATCCAGGGCGAGGGCTCCTTGGTGGCTAGGATGGTTTTGGGGGCTTTTCTGCCTCGGGATCTTTTCTGCCTATGGCCAAGACGTTCCATTGCCGGAAACCTTGGCGACCGTAGGGACCACCACGGTGGATTCCCAGGGACGGAACTGGTCCTATGTCCTCTGGCAACCGACCGAATCGAAGATTGTTTTAGGAAAGACCTTTGCCGTGTATAGGAAGAACGGAACGATGAGCTCGACCGCTCCCTACCAGCGTAGGGCCATTCTTCATCCGCAAACCGATCCGCGTGTCATCGCCTCCCTGCTGAATCGAGGCACGAGTCTGGGGGATGATTTAAATCAATTAGAAGAACGAATTGATAAATTGTTTGCTGCTCTGATTCCCTCGCCTAGTCTGTCTTTGTCGGAGAAGATTTCGGCCGTGATTCGGGGCTCGTTAGGACAACCTCAATATTGGGAGAATCTGATCTTGCTAGGCCGTCTTCACCCCGCTTTGAACCTGTGTTTAGGGTTGGCCTTTGCCGAGCCGATTGGGAATACACCGGTTACGTATGAAGTCCGGCTGTACGATCTGAGCCTAGGGCAGGACATTGATGTCATCGGACGGGTTACGGTCACCCCAGGGGCACCGGTGATCCTTCCGGCACCTGGACCGGTAGTCGAGGTTCCGGAAAAGAGCCCGAAAGGTCATCTCAACGTCCGTCTTCGTTGGGCCGAACCACCGGAGCTGCGTCGGCTTTCCTTGCTTTGCTTCGGTTATGATGTGTATCGCATGCCTCGAAAGTTTGCGGAGGATCGTGGGTTTCATCTGACCCCGCCTTCTCCTCAAGAAATGGCGGCTTTGGTCGCCAATTATCCGGAAGTTCGCCGGGTCAATCGCTTGCCGGTCCTTCCTTCCAAGAGTTTCTCCGCTGCGGATGTAGGGGATTTGACCGCCGATCCATCCACGGCGTTCTTGGTAGACGACAATGACCGGTACCATGGAGGACAACCGTTTCAGAACGGGGAGCAGTTTTACTATTTCGTGGCGGCGCGGGATGTGTTAGGGCGGGACGGGCTTCTTTCCCAGCCGGTTTTGGTGACGGTGTGCGACCGTCTTCCGCCGGATGCGCCGAGGGGAGTACGAGTGGTCAACGCATATTGGATTGATGGAACGAATGCGCATCAACGCTTGAAGGTCATCTGGTTACAAAATACCAACAAGGAGGACGGAAAGATCACTTGTTACTATGTCTATCGCTGGAATTCCCCGGAGGAACCCCAGCTCTACGGTGGGGTGGTGACCACGAATCCTCCGTTTTGCATCTCCGGTCCGATCCCTCATGTGCCGGGGAAGAAATACGCAGAATTTATCGACCAAGGCCCAGGGGCTCCCACCGCTCCGACCGACTACGGCAAGACGTATTGGTACACCGTGCGAGCGGTGGACGATGGGGCATGCGGCGGAAACTTTTCTCCGCATAGTGCCCCAGCGTTTGGGGTCTTACGGGATCGAAGTGGACCGGGTGGTCCGGACGGTGGGATTCAAATCCTTTGCTGTCGGCCGGTGGTTCGCCCTGGAGAATCCAAAGACTCACCCGATTCTGAATCTCAAGATGAAACCCGTGCCTATTATCAACTGGTGGTCTATCGGACCACTCCATGGATCGAATGGGCGGAGTTGGGGGTGAACACACGAGGCTCCGGTCAGCCGGACTCTCTTGCCATTCTTTTCTTCCCGCAAGGCGAGGGAAAAGTGACGTTTCGCTGGTCGGTGGATCGTTCGGAAATCGTAGAAAAAGTCGTCCGTTTCTACTGCCGGGCCGGGATGCAGGGTCGGAAGGTCTCCTCTTGGGCTCAAGTCACTACGTATGGAATGCCTCAACCTGGACAGATTCGGACGGTGGATTTTGAGGCAGACGTCGATTGCTCCTCATATTTCACCCAAGGATTGACAGCTCAGACTCCATGCGGCAACACGCATCATCCACACCCCGGGGGTGGAACCACCACGAATGTCCCACCGATCATTATCCTCAAGCTTACCCCAGGAACGAAGGAATATCGGCTGTACCGTCGTGTGGACGATGGTCCTCTTACCCTGATTTCCCAGGGAGAGGCCGACTATGAGGATGCGCACGAAATTCAGATTCCGGACCTGGCCCTTCCGGCTAATGCCTCCAAGCTCTGTTACTATGGCCAGTTGTTTGATGAACATGGGAACCCGAGTCCTCTGGTTCGGCTTGGATGCATCACGGTGTCGCAACCGTTGCCGACGCCTCTGCTTTCCCCATTAGAACCGGCTGGGGATGTGGCCAAACCTCAGATGAAGATCCGCTGGTTCTGTCCACCGCATGGAGTGGAACGGTTTGAGGTCGCGATCGCTGCCTCTACGGGTTCGATGCCTTCGAAGATTTCGGACGAACTGTCCGAGGCTTTATCCGGCAGTCCGGTGTGGAAGACCTATACGATTCAAGGAAAGCAACAAACCAATTCCTTCTGGATTTACCGGACGTTCCGAATCGGTCCTGGTTTTGGAAACGGAGCGGAGTTTCTCGTTACGGTGGACATCGAGTTGGGGGTTCAATACATCGTTACGGTCGCGGCAGTAGGGAAAGACGGAAATATCGGGCCGGACAGCAATGCGGAGACCTTCCTGTGGAATGAGCCGGTTAGTGCGCAGGGGCCGCTTGTCCCATGGCCGGCTCGTCCTCTCCCGCCGCAGAAACCTTTCTCGGAACAGGTGCGGGCTGTGTACCTGCCCGATCAGTGTTTCCCTGGTGTGGGGATCCGGATTGGAGAAGTGGAGATGCGGCGTTTGGTTTCCGGTTGGCAAAAACAGGGCCCGTTCCGCGTCTATGGAGCCGTCGATCCAGTGGAAGAATTTCTTTACAAAGACTCAAATGGAGAGACGCTGTTCCCGGTGGTCGTCTATCGTTTCCAGGTTCCCAGCTCGGAATATCCTCAAGTTTCCGGAGACGTCATCCAGGTGACTCCTTTGATGGAGCAGATCGCCTACAACCAAAAGGCGGGGAGTAACGGAATAGAGACGGAGATTGTGGATCCTTTTATTCGCCTTTGCCCGGACTACATGACCGGAGGGCAGAATGAGACCTGGGCTGGGCTTTATTTGGTGGATACCCAACCGGTCTTATCCGGAGCCACCTATCAATATGTTCTCTTACGATTGGGGCCAAACGGGGAGATTATTCAGGTCATTCCTTTGAACAAAGTGACGATTGTCCCATGAGACGGATCAACTGGTTTTTATGGTTTGGCGTCATCAGCGGAGCGCTCGTCGGATGGACGGCGAGGGCCGCGGAACGTCCCTTGCCTGTACGAACGGCCCATGAGATTTGTGTGGCCGGGGATTGGAATGGCGACGGGGCCCTGGACTGGGCGATTGTGGATCGTGCCAGTGGCACCGTACGCGTCGCCTTATGGGACTCTACCGGGACCTATCAATGGACCGGTCCGTTTGCCGGTGGGATTTCGGATGTGACTTCGGCCGCAGCGGGCCGGCTGTTTTCTATCCACGAGGATGCCCTGGCCTTAACCGCCCCGGAAGCCAATCGAGTCAATCTTCTCTCTCTTGCCGGGCCTGTGGCGATCCCGATCGCGGTTTTCCCAGAAGGGATCGGCCCGTCGGAGGTCACCGTGTTAGACATCGGAGGCTCCGGCAACACAGAATTGGACGATGTGTTCCTGGTGACCCAATGGAATGGGACCACGATTCCGTTCTGGGTAGAACATATCCGAAATAAAGACACCCTCTTTGAAACGTTTTGGAAAAAGAAATTCGGTGTGACTCGACAGGTGGGGTCGTTTCCGGTCCAACGGGGAGGCCCGAAATACGTCGGAATCCTTGCCTGGAAGACGACTCCGCAACCGGGTCGTTTTGAGGCCTCTTTCTTCCTTGCGTCGGTGGAACACGGGGATCTGGACCTGATTGGGGAGCTGAAACTGCCGGATCCTTCCATGATGTTTCAGGCCTACCGATTTGAAGGAGACGCTGTCACGGCCTTCTTTTTCTACCGATCGGGTTCCCAAGAGCTGTTGGTAGCTCAAGCGAAGATCTCTCCCTCCGGTTCCGTCACGTGGGAGACCCAATCGATCAAACTCGATCGTTCCTTACAACAACTTTTCATCCTCCCATCCGTGACAGGTGAGACATGGGTCGGGATTATCTACCAAGGCAGTCAAGAGGCCGGGATCTATGAATTTTCCTGGGAAGGAGGGCTGAAACGAAAGGCCGTCATTACGGCGGAAAACGGCCAACTGTTGACCCTTCTGCTCCCTCACCCCAAAGGAGTCTACGCCTTAACCGGTACGGAAGGCGTTTCCACTCGGTTCGTAGCCTGGGGACTGGGTCCTTCCGGACCGCAACAGATGCAGACGGGGCTGTTGCCTGGCTTAAAGCCGACCGATGCTGCCGCTAATGTCTTCCTGTTCCAAGGCGAGCCGTTTGTTTCTCCACAAGCGATCTTGCTGCAACGCCTGCGAGCCGGGGATTGGACCGATCAAGTGCAAATGTCAGGGTCCCCAAATCGGCTTGGCCAATCCGACCTTGGTTTCCCTCGGCTGGGCGGCCCCCGGTGCGACGCATACATTGGCGAATCAATATTCCGAGGTCATTTCTCTCTTCAGCTTTTTAGACCCCATCGGGTATCAACCGGTAGAGGTCCAAATCTCCCCACCGCCAGGGACCTATAAGACCACGATTCAGGTTACCCTGACCGCAACGCCTTCCGGTGCGAAGATTTACTACCGCCTCCAGCCGAACGAAGCCTGGCAGGAATACACCGCGCCCTTTGCCCTTTTCCAAACGGCTACGGTCCAGGCCTATGCGGCCATTCCTGGCAGCGCCGAAAAATCTCCCGTCCAGACTGCAATGTACCGTTTCACTTCGCCGCCGGGTGAGATGGATTCCGACAGCGATGGCGTGCCCGACTTCGTCGAGCTAGGCCTGGATAGCAACACCAACGGAGTTCCGGATTACCAGGAGCTAGGGAAGGGGATTGCGCCGGTCGTCTCGGCCTCCGATGCCGACGGCGATGGATACTCGGATCTGAATGAAATTGTAGCCGGGACCAATCCGTACGATGCCTCTGACTATCCTGCCGGAGACCGATTGGAGGATCACTCCGGTTTTGACCTGTTCGTCATTCCTGAGCCGGTAGATGGATTTTCCGGAGGCACGACAGCCGCCGCCGAGGGAACCGGGGTCCGTGCCTACAGCTTAAGCGGTTCTCTTCTGCGAGGCGATGTCGTGCAGTTATGGCAGCAGGGCACCGAGTTGGTCCATGGAGCGCTTCTGACGAATCTGACGGTGGATACCGATTGGCGTTTTGTGGTGGTTGGAACTGATGCCCATTTCGACATCCGGACCTCTCAAAGCGACAAACGCATCGGTCGAGAACTGGTCGGCATTGTTCCCATGCCACAGCTCCAGCCGGGGCTGGAGGTGAATTACACCTTCGGCAACGGCGATCTCGCCACCGAAGCGGCTGCCTGGCAAGCCGCGGCCCAAGCCGCTGCTGATTCGATGGAACGTTACGTGCTGACCATGCATCTCGGCGTCCCGGAATCCCTGACCGCGTTGCTCTTTGAACGAAAGGTGGAACTTTTGCTCCAACAACGAGGCTGGCCAACCAATCAGCTCCTCAGCCTCTTCCATTTCCGTTCGGGAGACCTCGACCGCACCGTCCCAACCCTTTCCCAACTCTTAAGCCTGGAACACGAAACCAATGGAGTGCCGGCCTATCGTCTCCAGACCCTCTTTGATAAAATCCAAAAGGCGATCCAGAACCCGCCGGATACCAACGTCTGGGCCCTGGCCCAGTTGACGTATGAAGTCTGGAGAATCAGCTCTCGCTCCAACAACGTAGCCCTGGGACAGTATCCCCTTCCGGTCGATGTCATGCGCACCTTCATCCGTACCGGTCAGCTTCACAGTAACTACGTCGCAGCCTTAAGCTTGCCTCATGAAATCCTCACCGCCGCCTACCAGGGCGTGGCGACGGTGCTCGGGCTGGCTTCGCCGCGGCCGAAAGTAGATTGGCTCCTGACCGTCCAGCCTGGCTGGATTACCGACCAATGCACCACCCTTTCCCATAGCGGTACACCCGTCAGCCTGTACTTTGCTGATGGAACCCGATACCTATTCCCTGAATCCTTCCAGCTTGTGCCGGGAGCAGTGGTACGCGTCATCGGATACGCCGATCTGGAAGGTGGTCCTTGTTCTGGGCTTGGAATCGAAGTCCTTTCCGCAACCCTACAAGAAATTCCACCAGCTCCGATTACCGATACGGATGGAGACCTACTACCCGACGGCTATGAACTGGCCTTTTTCGGCGGACTCGGGCAGGGGCCGTTCGACGACGCAGATGGAGATGGCCGCAGCAACCTGCAAGAGCTGTTGGATGGAACCGATCCAAATGATGCGGTTCACTACGGCGGTGCACCGGTTCCGCTGGCTCCTCCACGGATTGAACCAGATATTACCGTCGATGGTCAGCCAGTGCTTCGTTGGCAGTTCCCGGCGGCGTATGCAAATCATTTCACCTTCCAGATCGAGTCTTCTACTAATCTCCTAAGCAGATTTGAGCCTACGGATCTAACCCCAACACAGGTAAGCGAAGGGGTCTTTGAAGTCACCTTACCTCCGCCGGAGACACGCGCCCGTTTCTATCGAATTGCAATCCACTTGCGGTAGCCATAGAATTATCAAACCGTCGATTCGGAAGAAGGTGGAAAAGCGATTCATTTTGTAGGCATCTCTCAATTATTTGCCTTATCGATTATATATTCAACCAAAACAACAGTAGTTATGTTGAATGCAAAGCATATATTTAACACTTATCTTAAGCCGGTTATCCTGGTTATCCTATGGATTCTCTTTATCGGATGGGTCTATCTTTCCCTTGGTGAAATGATGATCCTATCATATAAAGGATGGGAACATGACCGTAAGATGTATGAATGTCAAAAGGCGTATCAAAAGTGGGTTCGGCTTGGCCGGCCGAGTTCGGAATTTTTTTTCAAATTATTCGTCTATTTTTGATATCTTTGAGGAAAAAGAGAGACAAAGTCCTGAAGACAAGAAAAGACTAGAAAATCTATTATCATTTGCTCTCTGGTTAGATAGAAACCACTTCGAGCCTGCTCCTTATGTTTATTGCGTAAACGGTCGTGTGTTTAAAGGTTTGTTTCAAATCAGTGTGAGTTGGGGTGGCCGATATGTGGTCTGTCAGGATGGAACGATTCTTTCCGTCTTTCTGCCAAAGATTTCTGTTTTACCCCCTCCAAAGGAGAGATATGTTTTAGAGTATCAAACCAACGCTCCTTCGAAAGTCGCTCGGAAAAGAAACAAAATTGAGCATTCCCAATGAAAAAGGTAGAAATAGAAATTATATCAAACGATGTTATTATTGGTAAGGCACTGCGGTGGATTGTCATTGTAATAAGCATTCCCCTTGCTCTTTTTTGGATTTGGTTAGGGGCTGATTTTCTATGGAAATTCATCGGGGAACAGCATCGGATTGCCGATTGCAAAAGGGCGTATGCGGAGTGGGTTCAACAGGGTCGGCCGGATGTCTGGGAATTATACCAAGGTTGGGCAAGGGAGGTGGAGCGGAGGTGTAAGAATCGCGAGGGAGAATCCAGCAAGGTGGCCCAAGGGGAAAACAGAGAGAATTGGGCCTGGAAATGGTTCGAAAAAGGGTTAGAACCTAATAGCATTGTATACTCCGAAAGAGATGAGGAACATTATGGTCTTTATAAGAGGTATCAAGGCCTTTTTCAAATGGATGATCCACGGGGTGGCAAATTAGTAATTTGTACAAATGGGATCATCTTACGTAAGTAAAGGAGGTTTTGGGATATAGAAAGGCATCGGTTAAATCACTGCCCTCGAATGAGAAAATTTCAGAAAGTAGAAACTTCGGGAAGGTAGGGCGCGCTGTCCTCAGCGTGCCGGAAGATGAAACAGACGATCTGCGGTGGCCTAGGACAGGCCGCCCTACTTTTTTGTCCCTATGGGGGGGCAGAAATTTAACGGATGCCTTTCCTTATTTTCATCTGAAAAAGGCCTTGATCCATTCTCTTTCGCCAATCTTTTGTTCATAGATAAAAGTTGACGAGGTAGGGGAAGGATTGAGAAGCATTGGGACTGTGGGAGAGAGACAGGATCGAAAAGGAATTTTGCGAGGGATGCGGGGGAGAAGATCGGCCAGATCCTCATACTCGGCGGAGCGAGAGGCTTTCTTGAGGAGGACATTGGTCCGGTTGGAGAAGGTAGGGCTTCAGATAAACGGGCGTTGGGTATTGGAGGAGATTTCTTTTTCGATTCGGCCGGGAGAGCATACGTGGGTTTATGGGGAAACGGGTTCGGGGAAGACGATTTTGGCCGCGGTGTTGGCCGGGGAGATTGTTCCAAGTTGTGGAGAGGTAGAATATGGGGAGGATAGTTCGGGGCGTCCGATCTGTGAACATGATGTGTTGTATGTTTCTTTTGAAGAGCAGCGGCTGTTTCATCAGGAGAGCGATGGTTATTATCAGGTTCGTTGGGAACAGGAGGCCCTTTGGGAGACGGTTTCGGTACGACGTTGGTTAGAGCCGGATCTGGTGTGGGACTGGAATCCGTTTGAGGTTAGGGAACGGGAATTTGATTTTGCCCGTCATTCACGGCGTCTGGTCCAGGCGGGGCGGATTTTTGGTCTTTCCCGGATTTGGGACCGACCCCTTTCCCAACTTTCTACCGGTGAGCTTCGGCGGGTTCAACTCGCCCGGGCCTGGCTTCGGGAACCGGCTCTTTGGATCCTGGACGATCCGACGGCCGGGTTGGATCCGGAAGGGCGGGCTGAGATCCTGGGGGCCCTTTTCCGGATCGAACCGGGACGGTCCACTCTTTTGCTTTTCAGTCCGGATTCGGAGCCGATTCCCAAATGGATTCGCCAGCGGTTTCGACTTCAGAACGGTCGGTTGGTACGGGAGATGGACGGCGGTCGAAATTCAAATTGGGATGCAGAGAGGGAAAGGGAGGCAGGGAGTTTGGATGTATCCAAAAGATCCGGCAGGAGTTGTTCCTCTCTTGCGCTACCTTCGGGGTCCTATCGGAGGGTGGATTTTCCGAAATCCTCTTCTGGCGTGTTTCCCTCATGGTTTTATACCCCATCTGTTCAAATTTCTTCCTCCCAAGCCGGTGGGGTCCCTTTGCTTTCGTTGCGGCATGGGGAAGTCCGATATGGGGAGGTTGTGGTTTTGAAAGAGATCTACTGGGAAATCTTGCCAGGGCAGCAGTGGGTTTTGATGGGGCCGAATGGATCGGGAAAGACGACATTGCTGCAGTTGATCGCCGGAGATCATCCGCAGGCTTATGCGGCGGAGTTGCGGCTTTTGGGACGAAGGTTTTCGAGCGAGGTTTCTCGTACGTGGTGGAAACGACGGGTGGCACTGTATTCAACGGAGATGGTTTTGCACGCGCCTTTGGATCTTCCGGTTCTCTATATCCTTGTTGGAGGGAAGCAGGGAGAATGGATGATTCGGTCTGTGTCTCGGACCCAACGACGACGGGCCATCGAGCTTTTGGAGTGGCTGGGATTAGAGATTCCGCTGGAAGCACCGTTTCAAGCTTTAGCGAGTGGTGAACAACGGCTTGTCCTATTTGCCCGCGCATTGATGAGAAGGCCGATTCTCCTTCTTTTGGATGAACCATGTAGTGGGTTGGATCGAACATGGCGGGAACGGATTCTTGCGGTTTTAGATCAGTTAGCAAAGGGGCGGATTTGTCAATGGGTCTATGTGACTCATCGACCGGAGGAATTCCCTGAATCTGCCACCCATCTTTTCCGTCTTAATAGGGGACAAATCGTGGAGCAGAGACCGCTCGGTTCCATCTCGATTCAGTCTCAGTAGGAGAAGGTCTCTGCAAGCACTCATGAAACATCGCTTGCATCCAACGCAATTGTGGTCATTATGTTTTTAACCGCGATTTAGTTCCGCCCTGCGGGTGCAGGGAGAGGAACCACCCTAAGGCTCCATGGAAACCCAAAAACCAAGAAAGAGACGGGGAAGAGCGTGGCAAAGAAAGACGTCATAGAATTAACAGGTACAGTTACTCAAGTCTTGCCGGGGACGATGTTCCGGGTGGCTCTACCGAATGGGCATGAAGTGCTTGCCCACATCTCAGGCAAGATGCGGAAGAACTTTATCCGCATCAGCGTGGGGGATAAAGTGCGCCTGGAAATGTCCCCTTACGATCTCAACAAGGCCCGCATTACTTATCGTTATTAAGTGTCTTCTTCTGTTAATGAAAATTCTTGAACCTCTCTGCTAGCTCCCCAGACCGAAAACGAGGCGGGCCGTGCGGGGGAGAAAAATTAACTTATGCGCTTGGCCTCACAACGAACAAAGGAATCATGGACAGCTTATAAGCTTCGAAGCACTGGAATTGTCCTGGGAGAAAGAACCTTACTTGGCCAGGCCTTTTTGTTATCCATCGCGTTGCACATCCTCGTTTTTGCCACTGCCGAACTCGGTGTCCAACTCGGTTGGTGGGCTCATTGGCATCGGACTCTGATTCGACGCTTTGCCCAGCAGACCCAAATTCTTCGCCGTCCGTCTCCACCCCGTCCACTGCCAGTTATCTTCGTCGACGTAAGCCCTGCACAGGCTGAATCTCCTCCGAAAAAACCCACCCCTTACTACGGGGTCGTCAATACGCGAGCCGGCAACCCCCATCCTGGTCATGCCAAGACCCCACGCTTTGAGGGTTCCCAATCCAAAGTCCTCAAGACCACAGACAGCCCGCCTCGTCCTCAACTTACCGTAGAGAAAGCTCAACCCCTTCGTCCTCGTCCGGCTTCTCCACCTTCCGGTCAAGACCGGCAAAAGGAAAAACCTGATCTGCCGGCGACCGCTTCCTCACCACAACCCAATCCTGTTCCCGAAGCCCAGCCTTTCAAAATGATTGGTCCCCATCTCCCTTCTCAACAAAAGGGCGAACTTATGATTGCCT
>CAZBKV010000003.1:14377-23408 GCA_964492575.1 uncultured Verrucomicrobiota bacterium
GAGCTTTCCCAAACCAGCCGGGGTACAGCCCTACCTCGCAAACGTCCCCTTACGCTGGCGGAGGCTTTAGCGCGGCGTCGCCTTGGCGGCAAACCCACCTCCCAAATCGTCGGCCGTCAATACAAACAAGAAGGAGGGGTAAAGCGCTTCAGCGTTCAGCCCAGCTTTGACGTAGAGGCCAGTCCCTTGGGCGATTACGATGCCCGCCTCGTTGCGGCAGTCCAGGAATGTTGGTATTCCCTTCTTCGGGCCCAGCGTTACAGTCTGGACCGCGTAGGGAAAGTCGTCATTGAATTCCGGCTGACCCAAGATGGGCGGGTGACGAATCTCCACGTAGTGGAGAGCAATGTTGGGGAAGTCTATACCACCCTTTGCGTCCTTGCGATCAAACGGCCTGCTCCCTATGATCCCTGGCCGGCAGAACTACGTCGCCTGATCGGCCGTAACTACCGGCTTGTCCGCTTTACTTTTTATTACTAGCTCTTCTTGGGATACGAAAGGCCTCCTTTTTCATCCGATTTTATCCTTCCACAATCATCCGGAGCCCCATCAGATCCGCCAAATGACGGGCTTCCCGTAGGTAATCTCCATAAAAGACCACACGATGGAGGAGCGTCATGGGATCTTCAGTGGGGATAGCTAGACTCCAGTTGCGTGCCATCTGCTCAGCATTTTCCACTCGGCTGACCAATTGAGAGCGACAACCGTGAATCGCCTTCGGTGGGACCTCAATAATCTGAGCTTTGGAAATCAGGAGCGTGTCCAGGTTGATGAGTTTTGTGCGAGTAATCGGCTGGCCTAATCGGAATTTGACTTCCGGAACACATCCCCCGCCGATCTCTGAATGACTCCGTAAAAGGTAGGGAGCTTCCTTCCCTTCAGGCCCATCCATTTTCAGAGGAGCCGTACAGTGGGCCGTCCATAAAGCATTACGAGAGGTATCAAACGTCTGGTTCCCCTGGAAACCTGGCTTCTCAAAGGCATACTGATAAATCAACATTGTCAGGAGACTGTCCATATCTCCCTCACAAGCTGCCGGAATCCCTTTATCCCGCAGACGAGCAAACCCCAGGCAGGGGAATCCACGCGCTAACCACCCCATACAAGTTCCTACAGCAAGCCCTTGCGCATCATACTCGGCCATCAACCGTTGCAGTGCGATGCTAACCCGCGCCGCTTTCCAGATATCCTCCTCTTTCGGTTCCAGAATCTGTCGAGCCCCTCGTTTCCACCGTTCCATCTCCTCCCGCGTAGCCTTCTCATCTACGTCAGCAAGAATCCGATCAAAAACCTCCTGCTTAATCGCGAGGACTTCCGGGCCGAGTTTTTCTTTGACTTGTTTGGGATCGCGAGCAGGAGCTGTACCCCGTGCCGGTGGGAACAGCAGGAGCCGGCTACTCCGCAACAGTGGAATCACCCGCAGGAGGCGAACGATGGTTTCTAATTCTTGAACATTACTGGTCGCAAATAGAGTGACACGATGTCCCCTCTCCCGCCAGCGGGGTGGATACATCCAATCGTGTCCGCTTGCCGGCAGAGAAAAGACTGCCATCGGATACCCGCGGTCCAGAGCCGGCCGAATGTTTCGGAACATGGCAAAGATGTTCAGATTGACCACCAAAAGCGGCACATTGGGACCCAATCGATCCAACGCAGCAGCCACCTCTTTTGCATTATGAGCACGAGCCGAAACCAGCTCTACATTTCCCAGCCTTCGCTCAACCTGCGCCAAAGTGGTTTGAATCTTCTTTAGTTGGCCAGCATCCGCATTCCACCCTCGGTCAGCCGGACCTGGATCCCCCATGTAGAGAACCCCGATCTTTGCCTTGAGAGGCTTGGATCGGCGTGGCGGAGGCTCCGCAGCCCATGCGCCAGACCATGGCATCGACGCCGCCAAGACCATTCCTGCCGCACAACGTTCAAAGAACTCCCGACGATTACAGAGCTCGCACATAGACTCTCTCCTTTACGCTTGTAAGATTGGGTTTTTTCTTCCTTGTTGTCGTACCAGCTTTGGATCCTTAGAATACTTATTTGGACTCATCAAAGTCAAAGGGTTTTGTTCTTTCCTGATAAGAGTTTCTAGTCCCTGGGTGGAGGAAAATCTCTTGCTCGCTTTCCCTGATCGGAGGAGGGCCTATTTTGGATAAAAGTTCTCTTTCCAAGTTCGTTCAGATAAAGCCTCTTTTCTGACACTGGAAAGTGTCTAAGGAATGAGGGGCGAGTCAACACTTCTGAATCTCACAAAATCCCTCTTAAACCCTTCTCCCCCAATGCTTTTCCCCAATTTCTAGGGGGTAAATCCATCTTAAGGAATTTTGGAGATTCAAAAGGGGGTCCGTTACAAAAGTTCTACAGAGTGTGGGAATTCCGCATTGACGGGGTTGGTGGGGTTGGGATGGAGTAAAAGGTATGAGAAAAGCGTTGTGTGGGAGAAATCGGGCCGGTCTGTTGCTATGGCGATGGACCGGGAGAAGGTGGAGTCGATGGATCGCCGGTGCCGTAGCGGTGGGGATTTGGATCCTCCACTCGGCCTCCGTTCAGGCGGCGTTGCGACTGCATCCGCTCTTTTCAGACAATATGGTGTTGCAGCGGGGCCGACCGGTTCCGGTCTGGGGATGGACCGATGGGACCGAACCGGTCGTGGTGAAGTTCCAAGGCCAGACGGTTCGGGCCCGACCGAAAAACGGCAAGTGGATGGTTCGATTGCAGTCACTGAAGGCGGGAGGGCCTTATACCTTTGCCGTCCAGAGTGGATCAGAGAAGATCGTCCTGACGAACGTCCTGGTCGGGGAGGTTTGGATTTGCAGCGGTCAATCGAATATGCAGTGGCCGCTATGGAACACGGCCGAAGGGCCGGCTACCCTTGCCAAGGCGAAGAATCCTTGGCTTCGGCTTTACACCGTGCCGCGGCGTAAAGCGCAGGAACCTCAAGAGACGATCGATCCGAGTTGTCACTGGGACCTTTGCACGCCGGAGACGGCGCGGAATTTCTCGGCCGTAGCGTTTCAGTTCGGCTGGGCATTGCAGAAGGCGTTGGGTGTACCGGTCGGTTTGATTCATACCTCCTGGGGCGGTTCGCCGGTGGAGGCGTGGATGAGCCGAGAGTGGCTGACCAAGGATCCCGATTACCGGAAGTACGTGATCCCATTCTTTGAGAACCAATGGAAGCGCTATGAGGAAGCGCTGGCCCGTTGGAAGAAAGCGGCGGCCAACGCAAAGGCGAAAGGAAGGAGACCGCGGCGGGCTCCGCGTCCGCCGGCGTGGCGGCCGTGTGAGTTGTATAACGGGATGATTGCGCCGTTGATTCCGTATGCGATTGCCGGGGCGATTTGGTACCAGGGTGAGTCGAATGCAGGTCGTGCGTACTGGTACCGACGTCTGTTCCCGGACATGATTCGGAACTGGCGGGCAGACTGGGGCCAGGGCGATTTTCCGTTCTTGGAGGTCCAGTTAGCCCCCTGGGATAAGAATCGACATCGGCCGGTGGAAGAAATCCTGGCCAAGCCGGTAGAGAGTGACTGGGCCGAACTGCGGGAGGCCCAGGTGCTGGCTACGCGGGTTTTGCCGAAGGTCGGGATGGTGGTGATTACCGACGTAGGAGACAAAGACAATATCCATCCGCGGCGGAAACAGGTCGTAGGAGAGCGGTTAGCCCTGGCTGCTCGAGTGATTGCGTATGGGGAGAAGATCGACGGGCTCAGTCCGTTGTACCGCATGGCCGAGTTCCGACCGGATGGTCGAGTGGTGATTCATTTCGACTATGTCCACGGTCCACTCCAGGTCCACGGAAGTGACCCGATGGGCTTTGCGATTGCCGGACCGGATCGAGTTTGGCGCTGGGCAAATGCCCGTGTGGAGGGTGAGACGGTCGTTGTGTGGCATCCGGCGGTGAAGCATCCGGTGGCAGTACGATTCGGCTGGGCGGATTATCCGGTGGTGAACTTGTACAGCAGTGCGGGGTTACCGGTTTCGCCGTTTCGGACGGATGACTGGGCGATGGTGACGGCGCCGGATCCGGACCAACCGTAAAAGGTTGGCTTTGGGGAAACTTTATCGTTCATGGCCCGTGTCCAGGAAAAATCCTGACACGGGTCTGTTGTTTTGGAAGAAAAGGGGTTAGAGTGAAGAACAACCGAACAGAGGAAAGAAACCGAACCAGGAAATTGGCCATGAGAAGGAAAAGTGTGATGAAACGATTCTGGTTTTGGGTGGTTGGGTTGGTCGCACTGTGGTTTACGGGAATAGGTTTTCTAGCCTCGGCTGCGGGGCTGGGAAACGCGGCGATCCTCCATCGGGACACCGTCCCGACAGCCACCAAAGCAAAATGGCGTGGCACACCGGCCCTGGTCGTAAGTCGGGAGACGGTCCTGTTGGCCTGGTGTGAAGGAAGCGGTCCGCGGGCTAGCGATACGGCGATTTGGATGGCTCGATGGGAGGATGGCCAATGGAAACTGATGGGACAAGTGGCCACAGGATATAATCCAAAGACGGATGTGCGTCTGCCTTGTTTTGATCCGGTATTGTTTGAGGATTTTGATGGAACGCTGTGGTTGTTTTATCAAGTCGGTCGGAATCCGCTGGAACAGCGAGGCTGTGTGCGGATGTCACTGGACGGAGGGAAGACATGGACCCGTTACCGCATGCTTCCCAGAAAGATTTACGGGCCTACCCATAACCGGCCGCTCCAGCTTGGGGATGGGACGATTCTTTGTCCGGTGGACAGCCGTGAGGCCGGTTGGCGTGTGCATCTAGAATGGACAAAACACCCGATTCGGGAAATGTGGATCCGAGGTGGAGCGATCAATTCGGCGTTTGTCTTACCCTGTACCGGTCCGGCATTGATTGAACATGATGACGGTCGGTTCCAGATCTTTGCCGGGACTCGAACTGGACGAATGGCCACTGCCTGGTCGAAACAGAATAGCTTTCGCAGATGGGAATCGCCGGAGCGGATCCTTTTGCCGAATCCCGGCACACCGGTGGCCGCAATCCGGCTGTTGGACGGCCGGATCCTCCTGGCTTACAACCATAGTGCGGATGCTCCGACGGTGTTAAATCTGGCCCTTTCCCCCGACGGGCAAAGCTGGCGAGCTGCTTGTGAGGTCGATCGGGTTGTGCAAGGCCGTCTGGAAGAACCGGACGTAGTCCAGACCCCGGATTTGAAGATCCATCTAGTTTACGGACGCAACGGCCGATCCATCGAACATGTGATCTTAGATCCAAAGAAATTGGCCGAGAAGCCGATCTCTCAAGGACGGTGGCCATGAATTTTCTGGAAAACGATCTCTGAGCCCCATAGCGACAGCACGTTTCATTTCCTCCATTTTTAACCGCCAAATCCTATGCAGCCCTCCCGCAAGCGGGCTGATCTACCTTAGTATGGCTCTTGTTTTCACGACATCCCGACACAACCGGATTCCCTTTCCACCCATAGACTTTAGCTCAAGATTGTGCCATGGTGTCTTTTGTGAAACACGAAAACAAACAGACTTATTCTATTCCGATCCGGGCATTGTTGTTGGATTTGGCTCGACGCAGTGTGGAGGAAGCGGTGACGACCGGTGGGCTTCCTCCGGTGAATCCAGATCATCTGCCAACCGAGTTGTTGGAACCACGCGCGGTCTTTGTTACACTTCACAAGAATGGACAGTTGCGAGGATGTATCGGAAATCTTCAGCCTCAATGGCCCCTATATCAGGCTGTGATGGAAAACGCTCGAAGTGCTGCCCTTCATGATATCCGTTTCCCTCCGGTCCGACCGGAGGAGGTACCCCAACTGTCAATCGAGATTAGCGTCCTTTCCCCGGCTCGACCGCTTCCGGCCCGGAGTCCTCAGGAAGTTTTATCGATGCTGGAACCCGGACGGCACGGGGTGATTTTTGAGTTGGGACCGTACCGGGCCACTTTTCTGCCTCAGGTATGGGAACAGCTCCCGGATCCGGTCCGGTTTTTGCAGCACCTTTCAATGAAGGCTGGGGCCGGGCCGAACGGTTGGCAGGATCCAAAGGCTCGATTTTCGGTGTATGAGGTAGAGGCGTTTAGTGAGGAGGATCCGGAGATCCAGCGCTACCTGGCCGGGGAAGGGCCAGAACCGATTGTGTGAGGGAAAGAAGTGATTAGCGTCCTTTAATCCCCTAATGGGGTTGATAAGCAAGAGAAAACAGAAGGTAAGGCGGTCTGCCCCAGGTCGCTGTACAAGTTGAATTTCTTCTTTGGCGCGCTGAGAACAGCGCACCCTGCTTAAAATTTCTCTTTCAAGGGGGCGGTTATTTGATTGATACCTAAGTGATTTCTTTTCGAAATCACGTTGCAGAGTGAGGAGGTATTCTGATGCAGAGGAACGCAATTGGAGTTTTAACTAGAAATAATAGAGTTGCTTATGAATACAACAACAAACCCTATTCGGGTGGCCATTACCGGTGCGGCCGGTCAAATCGGTTATTCTCTAATCTTTCGGGTCGCTGCCGGAGAGATGTTTGGACCGAACCAACCGATCATCCTCCACCTGATCGAAATTGAACCCGCACTCAAAGCATTGGAAGGAGTAGTGATGGAGTTGGAAGACTGTGCCTTCCCGCTGGTTCACGGCGTCGTTCCTACTGCCTCGTTAGAGGAAGGATTTAATGGTGTGAACTGGGCCTTACTCGTCGGTGCGATCCCGCGGAAAGCCGGGATGGAACGGAAAGATCTCCTTGGGGTGAACGGTAAGATCTTTGTCGAACAGGGACGTGCAATCCAGCAATATGCCGCCTCAGACATTCGGGTCTTGGTAGTCGGCAATCCATGCAATACGAACTGTCTGATCGCCATGCGGAATGCTCCAGATGTACCGCAGGATCGATGGTTCGCCATGACCCGCCTGGATGAAAACCGTGCCAAGAGCCAACTGGCCAAAAAAGCCAGGGTTCCTGTGAGCGAGGTGACGAATGTTGCAATTTGGGGCAACCACTCTTCTACTCAATTTCCGGATTTCTATCATGCCCGAATCCAGGGACGACCGGCGCCGGAGGTCATCCAGGAGGAGACTTGGCTGAAGGGCGAGTTCATCACCACTGTGCAGCAACGCGGCGCAACGATCATCAAGGCCCGTGGGGCTTCCAGTGCCGCCAGTGCGGCCAATGCGATCATTGATACAGTTCGTTCGCTTACCCACCCCACGCCGGAAGATGACTGGCACAGCGTAGCTCTTTGTTCCGACGGGAGCTACGGCATCGAGCCGGGTCTCATCTGCTCTTTCCCGACACGGACCGATGGGAAAGGCAAGGTTTCCATTGTCCAGGGACTGGACCTTAACGACTTTAGCCGGGAAAAGATTCGAATCTCTGTGGAGGAACTGAAGGAAGAAGCAGCGGCGGTTCGCGACCTTTTACCAAGCTGATTGGGAAGCCAGGTGGAGATGCTTTTGGTTTTGGCGTCTGTCAAATTTCTGCCCCCCATAGGGACAAGAAAAAGGTAGGGCGGTCTGTCCCTAGGCCGCCGCAAATCGTTTGTTTCATCTTCCGGCACGCTGAGGATAGCGCGCCCTACCTTCCCCAAATTTCTACTTTCTGAAATTTTTCATTCGAGGGCAGTTATCTAACCGATGCCTTTTTCTTTTCCTGCTATTCTGGCTACACTTTGGGCTCCAAAAAACCTCTCTCGCCCTTCTCTCCCAATGCTTTTCCTCATTTCCTAGGGGGGTAAAATCCGTTCAACGAAGACGGTGGACACCTCCGACAGTTTTCTCCCTTCCCTTCACGAATCGGATTGCACAAGAAGGGAAGCCGTGTAGTGTTTATATATAAGCGAAAATCAAAGCCGGAGTAGTAGCCTTGAAAGCGCTGTATTCAACAGAGTTACAGGAAAAGACTCGGAAAGCCTTTCTGGTGGGGGTCCAACTCAAGGGGATCCCCGAATGGAAGGTTCATGATTCCCTAGAAGAACTGGAACAGTTGGTTTGGAGCTTGGGGGGACAGGTTCTGGGTCGAGGAATCCAACGGCTAGACCATCCCCACCCGGCAACCTTTATCGGTCCGGGGAAAGCGGAGGAATTTGCTGAACTATGTCGTTCCCTGGGGGTGGATACCGTTGTCTTTGACGATGAACTCACTCCAGCCCAAACCCGGAACCTGGAAGAGATCTTTCAGGCGAAGATCGTCGATCGAACGATGTTGATTCTCGATATCTTCGCCCAACGGGCTCAGACCCGTGAAGCCCAGCTCCAGGTGGAATTGGCCCGGCTGGAGCATATCCTGCCCCGTCTGCGTCGATACTGGAAACACCTCTCCCGGCAGCCTGGTGGCATCGGAATCCGAGGCGGGGAAGGAGAAACCCAGCTGGAGCAAGACCGACGAAAGGTCAAAAAACAGATCGATCGACTGAAGGAAGAGCTGGAAGAAGTGCGACGTCAGCGGGCGGTCCGTCGTCAGGGTCGACGGCGACGGGAGTGGCCTTTGGCCTCGTTGGTCGGCTACACCAATGCCGGGAAGTCGACCCTCTTTAACGCCTTAACCGGGGCCCATGCGAAGGAGGCGGATAAATTATTTGCTACGTTGGATCCGCTGACCCGATTGCTGGAGTTGCCGACGAACCAAAAGGTCTTGCTGTCCGACACGGTTGGGTTCATTCGAAAACTTCCGCACCTGTTGATCGACGCCTTTAAGGCGACGTTGGAAGAAGTAGTTTATGCGGATCTGCTTCTCCATGTGGTGGACGTCTCTCATCCGCAAGCTGAAGAACAGATCGAAACCGTAGAGCAGGTCCTGAAAGAGATCGGGGCGGATGGGAAACCGACGGTGTTGGTACTGAATAAAATCGACCTTCTCCAAAACGGCAAACCGATTGAGTCGTGGCTCCAACGCTATCCGTATGCGGTTCCGGTCTCGGCCAAAACCGGGCAAGGGTTGGATATGCTGATGGCCGAGATTGCCAACCAGCTTCGACCGGTTCGGGAATTGGTCGAGCTGGAGATCCCGCATGCAGAAGGCGGGGTCACCGCACGGGTCTATGAGGTGGGAGAGGTCCTGCATGCAGATTACAGTGGTTCGGC
>CAZBKV010000003.1:23418-24486 GCA_964492575.1 uncultured Verrucomicrobiota bacterium
CCCGGATTCCTCCGTATTATCTCGCCGAATTTGCTCCTTACCTTCGTCGCAGAAACGGAGAAAACATAAGGGTCTTCGAGGAAGAAACCCCGATTCGTCCAAACTCTTCTCCGTAAGGCTTCCAGCGTGGCAAAGTCCATCCGGAAAATCGGCAGGGGAGGGCAGGAAAATATCGTGACAACATGACGCATGATGCCGTGAGGACGAAATCCACCATCTAAAGACGGTAGTTCTACGGCCGTCAAAGGATCAAGAAGGACGATCCTCTTGGTTGCTACGCTCGTAAGAGTGGGGAAAGGTTTTGTTTGTAAAGACAGGAAAAATTCTCCCAAAATCAAGGAAAAGGATTTCTCAGGGAGGCTCAAGATGCTATCCTCCCTCGGAGAGAAAGGAGAATCCCATGCCAGTTACGTATGAACAGCTTGCTCGAATGATTGATCATTCTTTGCTGCATCCCACGCTTACGGAGGAACAGCTCCGGCAAGGCTGCGAGCTAGCCAAGCAGTATCAAGTGGCTACCGTCTGCATCAAACCGTATGCGGTTCCGATGGCGGTCGAGCTCCTTCGGGGTTCCGGAGTGGGGGTTGGAACCGTGGCTGGATTTCCTCATGGAAGCGAGCCGGTAGAAATCAAACGCCGGCAGATTGAATGGGCAGCTCAGGCCGGGGCCAAGGAAATCGATGTGGTGGTCAACATCGGGAAAGTCCTCTCCCATGACTGGAACTATGTTGAGCAAGAAGTCCAGCAGCTCTGCCACGAAGCCCATCAACATCAGATGATCTTTAAGCTGATCATCGAGACGGATTACCTTCCTTCTGATGACCTGAAAATCACGTTATGTCGGATTGGTTCGGCTGCAGGGGTGGATTTTATGAAGACCTCGACCGGGTTCGGCTTTGTTCGCGGGGAAGATGGTCGTTACTTCTATCGAGGGGCTACGGAGCATGATGTTCGTCTGCTTCGATCCCATTGTCCACCGCAGGTCCAAATCAAAGCTGCCGGAGGAATTCGGACGTTGGAGGCCTTGCTCCGAATGCGCGAGTTAGGGGTGAGCCGTTGTGGAATGAC
>CAZBKV010000004.1:0-9427 GCA_964492575.1 uncultured Verrucomicrobiota bacterium
CCACAATCTAACTCAAAGAAGACACTGGTGTAAGGCAGGGTTAACTTTGTCTTGATGACAAAAACCCGAAACTCCCTTGCTGCCTCGCTTAGCATCCGAAGGATTTCTATGTGGTTGGACCGTTCAATCCTCCGCCCCTTCAAAACCTGTTCCAATCTTGACCGGAAATCATTAATTCCGGGGGCTAAATCTTCCTCTACAAACTCAAATTCCCGATCCATCCAAATCAAGGCCCGCAGATGAGGGGCTTGATCGACTTTCTGCAATACACGCTGAACGATCTCAATATGATCCTCTTCCGCAAGGACAGTTTCAATCCCAGGGGACACTTGGGCTGGATAGGCAAAATCTGCCACAACGATCCAATTCCTATGCCCATAGAACGGCAATAACTCTTCCAAACGCTCTTCCCATTTCATAATTCCTCCTCCATTCACAACGCTATTGTGTTTCCTTATCCCTTCCTCCTACTCCATTCCAGTATTCTTCCCAAATCAAGCAACGGGAATCACCTTCAGTTTTATTACTACAAACTAACTGCGATGATAAGCAAAGAATCCGAAAAAATACCCGCAAGGAGGATGACCTCCCCGCGGGTCGCTTTTATTCTCCAAATCTTTTCGCTGCTTTTAGAGGGTGCCGAAACTTCGCAGCGCCATTGACTTTAAAGCCTATTGTTTCAGGCGGTAGAATTTCTTCTTCCCGGTCGGAGTGATGGTGTAAGGACTTGTGGCACCTTGCACGGGCGTCCAAGGACCGGTCACCTCATCCGCCTCCAGCAAGGTTCCTTCTCCTTTCCATTCCAGGACGACCTTGCCGTCCTCGGTCAAACCAATCTTCGTGAACTCCGGCGGCTCGGCAGGCACTTGAGTGATCACCACGCCGTACATGTTATTGCCTGTAAGGCACTCGTAAGTGGAGAAGGTCGAAGTATCAATCCGTTTGCGATAGATGGAGACATATCCGTTGATATCCCCATTGGCTCCTTCGTCGATCCCGATCATATCCGGCCAATCCGGGTTCCCAAACGGATTATGACCGGTCTTCACCGGTTCCCATCCATCATTCAGAACCCAGTCCATATTCCCATTGCCAAGAGCCGGCGGGTCCATGGAATTGCCATCGCCAAACCGATTGTCGATAAGCAAGTAAGCCATGACCGGTGGATTTACACTGATCGTGAGGCTGTAGTTCGTGTTATTTTTATTATCATTGCCCACCATGATGTACTCCCCGCCGAGCAGATAGTCTGGGATCGGGAGATCCGGCGAAGCCGCGACCCAAATATGAGGCCGGTCCACATAGGCCGGAGCCCCATTTACAAAGAGCCCTACGGTGTAAGGATCCTCTATCGCACTCCCTACCCGAGGCTCGCCGGCCACTCCATTGGTGAAGGTTTGTCCGGTCCACTGAGCCACGAGCGTATCGACCTGCTCCGCATCTCCACCGGTTTCTACAACGTTGTTAATCAACTGGGCTTGAATCTCGCCCGGTTGCCAATCCCGCAGCGTCCGGAAGGCGAACTCGTTGGTCCAAACCTGCCCGTTGCTCTCTGCCCAGATAAAGGCACCGGTGTGATCCTGGATTCCGTAGTCCGCCTGCACCGGATAGGTCACGATGGTCTGGCTTCCCATCTTTTGAACCGTCACATTCGCGGCCTCCTGACCATCCCATATGACCTTGATCGAATCGGGAACCACCGTAGTGCTTCCATCTTCCAGGACCCATTGCATCTTATAACCGTTGCTCAGCGTCCCTTGCCACCCTACTGCAGGGACCATGCGCACCACATGGGCACGACCAACCGCTGTTCGATAGGCTTGGATAGCACCGGGTTGATCACTGTTAATCAAGAAATACTCTCCAGTGTAGGGATCCACGGTGAACCACTCACAACTGGCTCCACCGGTCCCTTCCCACCAGAGAAGTCGGAACGGATAGTAGCCATCCTTCGGCACATAGAAATCGAAGAGAGTATCTGATGCAGATCGGCCGGTGCCATATTCCCCTAGGGTCATCCCAAATACATCCGGCTGCCCAGGGGCTACGCTCACCCGGAATCCATCATCGCTGTTAACTCCCATAAGGTAGTAACCCTTCTTCAGGTAGAGATAACAGGTTACTTGAACGACAATATGATTGATTTGTTGTTCGGTAAAGAGCAGTGTACCCGGAATCCAGTCGTTCGGGATCGGATTCCCAGCAGGCAACGCACTATTAAAGTGATCCGGTCCATCTTCTGGGGTATCATCAATATCATACGGATCGGTAAGGGCGGTATCCCGGATCTGGGCCCAGTTTACATAGTTCACTGTCGTATTCGTCGGATCACATAGATTCATGTAAGGTTGCCCTGTCTGAGGATCAATATATCCTCGGGCCCACTGCATCTCAGCATTGGGTACAGTGTTTTCATTTCCAGGCCCTCGAGCTACTTCCATCATGTAAACCTCGGCGTTCATGCCACGATCGGTGGCGCTGGCCACCGCCCAATCTGCCGGGATGATCGGATACTGCGGCACATCAAACTCCATAGTCCAGTTGTATTCTTTCCCATCGGTATCCTTTGCCGAAACCGCCAAGGTATGATGGGAACCCGGATCAAAGACTTCCCCTTTGGGGAGGAGATAATTGACTCGAGTAAAGGTGTAAACTTTTGTGATGTCTGGGGTAACATCCTGGCCGTCGAGGGTTACTTTCACGGAGCTCGTGTCAATGTCCACCATTCCATAGTCATCGATCGTCGCTGTAAAACCGATAGCCCGCGCCGAGACCCCAATCAGTGAAGGCCCACTCGGCGCTGGAGCCACGACAATTCCATACATATTCCGACCACCCCCGTTGTTCTGTTCGAAGGTGGAGAAAGTACCGGCAGGTTGGAATGATCGGTATATGCAAAACCAATTATCAATGCTTCCATTCCGGTGCTCATCGATCCCAATCTCATCCGGTTGATCGATATTATGAGCTCGATTCCATCCGGTAAGCATAGGAACCCACACATTCGTATCCACCCACTCCATCACACCGGTTCCAGGACCAATAACTGGAGGATCATTGTTGCTGTTATCCCCACATCGATTATCAATCAGCAAGTAAACCAAGCAGTCCTGCGAGACGGTAACATCAAGCTGGAAATTGGCATTATTCTTGTTATCATTACCGATCATGATATATTCGTTGCCCACCAAATAATCCGGAATCGGTAAATCCGGTGTGGCTCCTGTATAAGCATGATCCCGGTCCACAAACGCCGGCGCTAAATTCGTAAATAGACCGACTGTATAGGGCGCGTCTGCGGGCGTCCCGGGGATCGGCTCATTGGCTACTCCGTTTGTAAAAGTTACCCCCGTCCACTTCGCCGTCACTGTATCAGTGTCTTCGTTATCTCCCCCCGTCTCGACCACATCCGTGATAATCGGAAAGGCCTGGAGGGAGACGATCGACGCCCCTACAGCCACTCCGATCAGGGGGATAAGGATCTGACGCATGCTACGCTGAGTCCGTTTCATAGTTGCTCCTTTCGTTGGTTCTTGTTGCTTTCCAACACAATCCAAAGACACCTTCTGCCTTTAGAGTTGTGAGATCCGAGTAGATTAAAGCAAAAAAGGATAAATTTTGTCAACCTTTTCTCCTGGGATTTTGAATCGAAAAAAATTTTAAGTCCCTAGTGAAATCTCCCATCCCTTTCAAGGGTCGGTACGATAGGAAAACGATCTTTCACCGCACACCAAGCCAAATCCTCCCGAACCTCGGGGATTTGAGAAAGCCGAACCCCGTTCTGAGAATGCTGAAATACAGTAGATATCGCCTCGCCATATTGCCGATAGACAGCGACCGCAACCGTTGTTCCATCCTCCTTCCTCCATTCTTTCTCCGAATCTCGGGGTCCCAAGGCATTTACTAATGCTCCTGCGACATAGATATCTTCGAGAGCCGGTCTCATTCCTGTCCCAGCGCAAACGATCACTAAATGCTCCCAGCCCTCCCTCTGAAGCCGTTCTACCACCGCAGAAAAATTCACCCATGCCCCTGCGTATACCCTTCTGGCTCGACAGACAGCTCGAATCGCCTTCGTTCCGTTGGTGGTCGTCATCACAATCCTTCTGCCCCGCACCCGCTCTGGCGTAAACTCCCTAGGCGAATTTCCTAAGTGAAAGTCCACCGGACTTTCCTCTCCTGCCTGAATCCGTCGTCCGTTTCGTTCTCCAGCCAGAAGAATGGACGAATCTTGCTTCCACCGAGCGATTGCTGCAAAGATATCGTTGACTGGCTCAACACTCTCTGCCCCCATCGCTAAAGCCGCAACAATGGAACTGGTCGCTCGTAACACATCAATGACCACACAATCCTCTTTGGAAGTCAGCCCCCTCCCTTTTTCCATTACGTCCGCCGGGCTTAACCAAACTTCAATTTCCCTTTTCATGCCTCTCAGTTTGAAAAGTTCCCCTGTGCACACAAACGCACATTGACAGAATCCCTCTCTGTTTTTTACATTCAGAGGCGAGGAAAATCGATTTAAGCCGTATGGAGGATACAACCATGAAAGGATCCATCTCATTTCCGAAAAGAAAATACGGGTTTACGTTGATTGAATTGCTTGTGGTGATTGCCATCATCGCCATTCTGGCCGGTATGCTTCTGCCCGCACTCAGCAAGGCCAAAGACAAAGCCCGCCAAGTCTACTGCATGAACAACCTCAAAGAATTGTCGTTGGCCATGCTCATGTATACTCAGGACTATGACGATACTTTCCCTGCGCCTGCCTCGAAAGGGGCCTATATCGCCCAACAGGAAGACTGGGTCTTCTGGAACTTGATTCCCCGGCCTTCTAACAATCCGAAACTTCCCCCTAGCTATTTCACGAACGTGGAAAATTCTGCCATCGCCCCTTACATCGGAAACTTCTCCACGAATCTCTTCCGTTGTCCTGCCGATCGGGATGCCATTGAACGAGAGATGAAATGGCGTCGAAATCCGAGTGGCTGGAATCCTTATCTCTTTAGCTACTCCTTTACAAGTGTCGTCAAGGGCGGGAAAAACCACGGCATGGCTTCCCTCTTCGATCCGACGAAGCAAGCCCCAGCCCTCCCGTTCAAAACGACCTGGATCAAATCCCCCTCTCAAAAGATTATGCTCGTAGAGGAGAACGGGGATCCGAAACACTATCGATCAGTAATTGACGATGGGCGATTTGTCCCTCCTGGCAACGTCATCTCTGCCCGTCACGGAATCCCACGAGGAAGGGTCGTCCCCCAGGATGTCTACTTTGAGCGAGGGCGTGGGAATGTCGCCTTTGGAGATGGGCATGTGGAACTTGTAGCCCCTAAGATCGGTCGTGATCCGAAACATTACGATCCGTTGTACTAAGGATCCGAACGGAAGACAGAGAATCGTTTGTGCGGGTCAGCCGAGAGGCTGATCCGTTTTTTGTTGAGTCGAACATGCCCCGCCCATCGTAATCCTTAACAAAATCCTTGCGCTTTTCCCCATCTATCCTCACAATCCATTCGCCAAAAAGATGAGAGTATTGCCTGTCGTCTATCGCGAACTTTTGGTTCTAGCTCGCCGCAGCTCTACTTACTGGTATCGAGCAGGGGCTGTCGGAGCTGTCTTACTAATCTTTTTCGCAATTTTGCAAAACCCAATCCCCAACGCTTTCCTAGGACGGACCTTATTTGGAGGCCTTGTCGTAGCCCTTTCCTTTCTCTTACCTTTATTTGGAATCCTACGTGCAGCAGATTGTATCAGCGAAGAACGACGAAACGGCACTTTAGGACTTCTATTCCTTACTGACCTCCATAGTTATGATGTCATCCTGGGAAAGCTCTCTTCGCGTCTGTTCGAAGGATTTCAATTGATCTTTGCTGCTACTCCTATTCTAGCCATGACATTAATGTTTGGCGGAATCCCATTAAAAAATATCGTTATAGCCTTTTTCATTCTTATCAGCCTCCTTGTTTTATCTTTTTCTATAAGCATCCTTGTTTCTACCGTTACGGTTTCCGCCATTCAAGCGATGACGGCTTCTACCTTCTCCCTACTTCTTATCTGTATCGTTCCGTTCATTTTATTATTCGTTCTTTATTCTTTCAACCTTCTTCCGGAAAGCTCTGTTTGTTACTTTCTATTACTCGGATGTAGTCCCTTTACATCCATCTCTTTCGTGGTCTCATTCTCCTCCCCTCCAAGACTCAGCGGAATTTCCCTTTCTACTTTTTATATCTTCTCGATCGGAATCATGTGGGTCTATAGTTTCCTCGCGATCCTCTTCTCTTTATGGACAATCCGTTTCGCCTGTCAAGAAGCCCCTATCCCACAACAAGAACGGCCTCGATCTGTTTTCTGGCAATCCCTGTGGAAACGGATAAAACACATATTCCCTACCTCCCGACCGGCTTCCCCCACCTTCCGTCGTCGCATCTTAGACCGTTCTGCTCTAGCATGGATTCTCTTCCGACGCCCTTGGACCCCTTACCTCATTACCCTCCGGATCTTGATCATCCCTCTTGGCATCGCCTTATGGCGATTATTCTTTATGTGGTTTGCCCCGGAAAAACTCTATTGGGATTGGGAAGATGCATTGCCTTATATGAGCTACTTCGCGCATCTAAGCTTGAAATTCTCTTTCATCTTCGCCTCAATCCGTCACTGGGTGGAATTACCCAATCACCAGGTTATGGAACTTCTCTTAATTAGCCCCCTACAACGAAGAGATTGGATTAGTGGTCAATACTATGGACTGTTTCGCCTTTATCTCCCTGCGCTTCTGGTTGTCCTTCTACTTTTGGATTTCCCTCTTTATTTTTCCATCTCTGGCTTCGAAGCAGAGGACGAGAAGACTCTTTGGTTCTTTCATGTAAGCTCTTTGATTCTTGATCTTCTTGCGATTGCGGCTTTGGGACTCTGGTTGGGAGCCAAGTCGAAAAGCACGATCGGCGGAGTCCTTGGAATCTGCTGGCGAATCTTTCTTCCTTGGCCGATTTTTTTCTTTTCGATTCCTTTTTTAGCTAGAGGAGTAGAAGAAAATTTGCTTACGTATGTACTCATCCTGAAATGGTTTAATGCCTTATTCTGGCTAATGGTCGGGCTTTCCCGAATCCAAGATCTGGATCGACTTCTCGCAGAAGGGAAAGGAGGCTTGTCGGTCTTGAAGGGGCAGGAATCCGTCCTTTGTAAGGGGTAAACCAATGAGAAGGGTCCTGCAAATGAAAGCAAGCAAAAAGTTGAACCTGTCGCATAATTCGTCCATGATCGGAAAACGTCCGCATCCCTAAATCCTGGACTTTCTGAAATTGAGATTTTAGAGCTTCTGGCACAGGACGAGGCCGGTCGGTTTCAATCACAAACAGGGCATTTTGTCCTACACGATTCTCATATCCGGGCCAGAAAAAGAACTGATTTTTAGGGAAGGGCCTTGCAATATAATATACCAATGACTGTTGGTGATGCTGTATCCTTTGTTTGGCCTCAGGAATATAAAATGTCATTAAAGAGGTAATTCCATAATGACTCCCAATGATAAAAGTTTCCTTTTTAAAATCATAGACAAGCTTCTCGCGTTCTTTTTCCACTAAAGTTGCTAAGTCCGACCAATATCGAACACGACGCAAGGGATCCAATCGAGGAGGTAAAGGGTGGCCGGTGATCTTGTAAATCCAATCTGATTGATGGGCCAACAATACTGCCAAAAGTCCCACCCCAATTCCAATATTCAAAAGAGGTTTCGCCCAATAGCGAATTTTCTCCCAATACCGTCTTCCCCGCAAAATCATTAGGGTAAAAAGTAAAGGGACGGCTACCACGATCCAATTCGGCTGCACCCGAGCTTGTAAGGAATAGAGCCAGTGACCAAAGTAAATCGGGCCGCTCAATGTTAGGAGATAGACTTCGAGTGGATCTTTATTCCGATCCCGCAAGGTTCCCCACACTGCCCAAAGAACTCCAAGGAAAAAGATCGGGTTTAACAATCCAAATTGGGCCATGGTAAAATCCAGAAGATAACGAGTGGTTAAATGAAAGCCTTTGTTCAATCCACCACGTTCTTTTAGATGGGTCAATGTAATCCAATCATGCTGTGCATTCCAGACAATCACCGGAATCATGCAAAGAAGAGTTATCGCTAATGCTGCATAAAGTCCAGGATGTTTCCATTCCTTTCGGCTACGGCGATTGATTGTTATATACAAAAGAAGAGTGCCCCATACCATCAAAGCGGTATATTTCGAAAGAAAGGCGATTCCCAATAAAAGCCCGACCCCTATCCACCATAAAAGTTTCTTCTTAGCGTCTTTTTCTTGAAGGGCTTTCCAACCTGCTAAAACTCCAGCGATAGAAAAGGCGACCAAAGGAACATCCACTGTAAACAAAACCCCTCCGACAGCTGTTAACGGAGCTGCGGTTAGAAGCAAAAGGAGCAAGAGTCCTTCTTTGGTTTGCTTTCGTTTATGAAGAAATTCGAAAAGAAAAAACCCGGTCAATGAAGTGAATATCGGGGCAAAAAAACGGACCCCAAATTCTGTATCTCCGAAGGCAGAAGTGCTTAAAAATTGAAGCCATGCGATTAAAGGAGGTTTACTATAATAGGACCAATCCAAATGTTTTGCCCAGAGCCATTGATAAGCTTCGTCCTTGCTTAACTCGATAATCCCAGCTTGAAGATACCAGAGTCGAGCGACCGTTAGGAAGAGTAGAAATAACAATCCAAGACGATGCCATTGGACTTGTTGAAGAGATTCTATGTCCTGGAGAGAATTCAATCGGGCAGAAACAGAGGACTCAGGAAGGTTTTTGAGGAGGGTTGGGTATCGGGCATACCAGAGAGGAAAGAGATAGCGGCCTATAAAGCGCCAGAGGAAATCTGTTAGCCACGGTCCCAACCATCCGATCATAAATCCCACCCAAGCTCCGGCGAGAACATCGGATGGATAATGAACTCCGTTATAGACGCGAGAAATTCCCACTATTACAGCGATTGGAAGCAAAATCCGAAGCCATCGTGGATAAAACCATAGTGTGACTCCGACGGCGGCAAACCAGTTTGCCGCATGGCCCGAAGGCATTGCATAGCTATGCCCCCGACCGACAAGAAGCCGGACATGCTCCAAAACTTCAAATGGCCGAGGGCGAGCAATCCAATCCTTTAACCATCCAACCAAGGTATTGTTTACTATTAAGACCCAAAGAAAGATTAAAAAAATATAGAAGCGGGTTCGAGCCCTCCCTCGCCAAGCAAGGACAGCCCCAAGAAGAAAAAGGAACGGAATAAGAGGGCCTGGGTGGCTGAAAAAGGGCATCACCTTGTCTAAGAGGGGGCAAGCCCATTGCTGATTGATCCAGCGGAACAAGGAGATGTCCCACTGTAGAAGCTCGTGCATGGGTCATTTTCTGGGCGGCGACTGAAAAACTAAAGTTGAATTACAGAATG
>CAZBKV010000004.1:9437-9783 GCA_964492575.1 uncultured Verrucomicrobiota bacterium
GAATGGACTGGATATTTTTCAATCTGCCGCCTTCCTTCCAACTCCTTTAGTTCAATCAAAAAGGCGATTTCTACGACTTTCCCTCCAAGCCGTTCGACCAAACGAGCGGCGGCGGCGGCGGTCCCCCCGGTTGCAAGCAGATCGTCTACGATCAAGACACGCTGTCCGGGATGGATGGCGTCCGTATGTATGGCGAGGGTATTTACCCCGTATTCCAGAGAATACGTTTCCTCGATCGTATCGGCAGGGAGTTTGCCTTTCTTCCGGATCGGGACAAATCCGGCATGAAGACGAACGGCAGCCGCGGCTCCAAAGATAAAGCCTCTGGCCTCAATCCCTGCCACCC
>CAZBKV010000004.1:9807-24351 GCA_964492575.1 uncultured Verrucomicrobiota bacterium
GTGTTGGGTGATCATATCCACTGCCGCGGGGAAAAGGCGGGGATCCGCTAAAATCGGGGTGACATCTTTGAACTGAATTCCCGGCCGAGGGAAGTCCGGGATATTCCGGATCTTTTGTTGGATATCTTGTGGTGTTGGTATTGCCTGACTCATACAGGCTCTATTAAAGAGGTGTTTTCTCTAATTTTTCTAGTTCTTTTCTGAGTTTGGCTAAGGCTTGATTTTGGATCTGGCGGATCCGCTCGCGTGTGACCCCCATCTCTTTCCCGAGTTCTTCCAATGTCTTTTCTTCCACGCCGTCCAAGCCAAATCGATACCGAATGATCTTCTGTTCGCGTTCATCCAGTTTGCTTAACAAACGACGCAAAAGCTCGGTCACCGTCTTCTCCACGAGTTTCTCTGCGGGATCTTCCGCACGTTCGTCTTTCACAACCTCTGCATAGGTTTTACTATCATCATCATCCCCAATCGGACTCTCCAACGAGGTCGGACGAACTGCGGCCATCTTTAATTGAGAGACCTTTAGGGCCGTTGTTCCAAGCTCCTCCGCTAACTCATCATCTGTCGGCTCCCGCCCCAAGGCCTCCTGCATCTTCATGGCCAGGCGTCGCATCCGTGAGATTTTATCTACCAAATGGACCGGCAATCGAATGGCACGAGTCTGATTGGCTAGGGCCCGTTTGATCGATTGCTTGATCCACCAAGCCGCATAGGTGGATAGTTTTCCTCCTTTCTTCGGGTCAAATCGATCCACGGCCTTCATCAGGCCGATGTTCCCTTCACTGATCAAATCCAACAAAGGCAATCCTAGTCCGTCGTAGTCATGAGCGATCTTCACCACAAGCCGAAGATTGGCCTTAATCATCAGCTCCCGAGCTTCCTGATCCCCTTTCTTGATTCGCTCGGCAAGTTCGATCTCCTGTTCTGGGGTCAACAGAGGAACTTTGCCGATTTCTCGGAGATAAAGTTTGATAGCGGAATCTGTGGCACGCTCCTCTTCAACCGGTTCTTCAGGGAGGGTCTCATCGCGGGGAACCTCCAGCGTCCCGGTCATGTATTGCTTATCGATCTCTTTCACTTCTTCTTCTAACTCTTTCAACTCATCTGGAGATGGCTCTGCATCTTCTGGGGGAAGCTCCTCTTCAATACCCCCCTCTTTTCCCTTACCTTTGAGTCTAGAAAGAACTTCTTCGGCTTCCTCTACCGCAGAGAGCAACGATTCTGGGAGTTCTTCCATCTCTTCTGCTGTTTGATCTAGCTTTTCTTCTTTTTCGGGTTTTTGTTTTTTTGCAACAGAAGTCCCTTCCGCCTTCTTCCGTCTGGAAGAGGACGGTTTCTTTTCTTTTTTGGAAGCGGTTTGATCGGTCAACTCCTTGCCACTCTCTGCCTCTTTTGCTTGAGGAGTTGTCCGCTTATGGGCCTTCTTTGCTCCGGTTGTCTTTTTTGACTTCTTCGGCTCCTGGACTTTTTCAGGTGCCTCTTGGGGCTTTTCTTCTACCCCAGAGGGTATCTCTTCTGAAGATTGCACCGAAGCAGGAGTGGCTTCTTCTGTTTTTTGCTTTCGCGTCATCGTCATAGAAACAGACTCCACGCCCCTTCTCTTCTTGGTAGACTCTGGAGAAATACACCCTCCTTGTGCTGCCGAGCGCTCCTCCAATCTATGGCTAGTCTGATTCTTGAGCCAAAAATCTTCGACTGTCAACCCCGGCAAAATGCTCAGTTTTTCTTTTCTTGATCTGGACGATTTCTGATTCCTGCGGTAGAGAGTTTCACAGAACAGAAAACCGAAAATTTTTGTGAAAAGCATCCTAATGAACGATGTCTATTGTTACTGGCACAGGAGATGAAGGGGAGACTGGGCTCCTTTTTAACCGTCGAATTCCTAAAGATGATCCTCGCATCGAGGTCCTCGGAACGGTGGATGAGCTTTGCGCCACGCTGGGGCTAGCGTTGGCTCTGGGTGTTTCGCCTTCTCTTCAAAACCAGCTTCTTCAAATTCAGAACTCTCTGGTGCATTTGATGGGAGCCTTGGCGGTTCATCCCCAAGATCGAAAGATAGCTCCCGATCTTGCCTTCCCAAACGCTCTTTCAGAAGAGATCGCAGCCCTGGAGCAATGGATTCATCATCTTGAACAGGGAGCGAAACCCTTCCTCCGTTCTTGGAAACGTCCTTCTAGACGGCCGGGGGCTGCTGCTTTGGATCTTGCACGAACGGTTTGTCGGCGGGGAGAGCGCCGGATTGTGAGTTTACGCCGGCAAGATCCGGGGCTTTCTTCCTTATTTCAAATTTATCTTAATCGTCTTTCGGATTTCTTATGGCTTGCAGCGGTTCAGGAGGAAGCTTCTTCTTAAAGGGATTTTCAAAGACCTCTAAGATCGATAACAACCTCAACCCAGCTCTTTCGAAATAAGACGTTTTATTGTTTAGGAAGCGGTGGTGGATTCAGGCTTCCAATTCCGTTTGGGGGGTTTGACGATGAGGCCTTTTTTAAGGGCTCGAGTCGAAACCCGAATATATTTCACCCGCCCATTCACAACCGCTTTTACGCGTTGCAAGTTTGGGTAAAACCAACGTTTATTTACCCCGGTAATATGGGTTCCGATCCCGCCCTGTTTCTTCGGTTTTCCACGACGGGTAATTCGATTCCCTCGAACCGGAGCTTTTCCTGTAATCGGACATCGTCTTGCCATAATCCCCTCCTACTTGTTGGGTTCGTTTTCTTCCGGGTTTATTCCTTCTTCTCTCCCTGTTCTTCTTGGGACGGGGAGGAATCCGCGTTGGGGGTTTGATCTGTTACAGACTCAGATTCCGTAGATTCGGCTTTGGATTCTGAGCTCTGGGAAGCCTCTGCTGAGGTGGCTTTTTCGTTCTCCTCCTCTTTCGAGGTCGCACTTAAAGAAGATTCCTCACTCTGGGGAGTAGTGGTTGAGGTAGAGGGAACATACGGTTCCTCCACCCATTCCAAGATCGCCATAGGAGCCGCATCGCCTCGGCGCTGTCCTAGCTTAATGATTCGGGTGTACCCGCCTGGCCGATCTTTATGAAACGGAGCGATCTCTTTGAAGAGAATCCGTACCGCATCCTCTTGGTGAAGGCGCGCCACAGCCAGACGCCGATGATGGATGGTCCCTTTTTTCGCCAAGGTGACCATCTTCTCGGCCAAGGAACGAGCTGCCTTGGCTTTGGCTAGGGTGGTTTTTACCCGGCGATGGAGAATCAGGCTACAAACCAAGTTAGCGAGCATCATGTTTCGATGCTCCCCTTTCCGTCCCAACTTTGCTGTCTGTTTGCGATGGCGCATTGTCCCAAAGCCTCCTGATGAAACTGAAGGTTGTGTTTATTTAGAGCTGTTCTCCTTAGGTGGTTCAAGTAAGTCTGGATCAAACTTCATCCCTAACGAAAGTCCTAATGCCTTAAGTTTTTCTTTGATTTCATTCAAGGATTTCTTTCCGAAATTGCGGTACTTTAGCATCTCCTGTTCTGTCTTCATTGCCAACTGGCCGATCGTAGTAATTCCGGCGTTATTGAGACAGTTGGCCGCACGGACACTGAGCTCGATCTCGTTTACACTCATGTTTAGTAACTTCCGCAACCGCTGGCGTTCTTGATCTTCGGCAGTCTTGTCTTCTTCGAATTCCACCTCTTGTTTATGGAATCCGGCAAAGACCTCCAGATGTTTCTGTAGGATCGCCGAGGCCTGCACCAGCGCATCTTCTGGGGTCACCCGACCGTCCGTCCAAATCTCCAGAATTAAACGATCATAGTCGGTTTTCTGTCCTACCCGAGCATTCTCTACGGTATATCGAACTCGTGTGACGGGGGAAAAGAGGGCATCGATCGGGATCACCCCGATCGGTTGACCTGGCTTTTTGTTCTCTTCTGCCGGGCAGAATCCACGCCCTACCCGAATCTCGAATTCCATCTCCAGCTTTCGTTTCCGATCCAGGGTACAAATCAATTGGTCTGGATTGACTACTTCTACTCCCTGGATCAGTTGGATATCCCCGGCCACAACCGGCCCTTCTTTGAATACCGAAAGAGTCAACCGTTGAGGTTCCCTCTTTTCCGATCGGAATTTGATCTTCTTCAGATTTAAGACGATATCTGTTACGTCCTCCACTACACCGTCAATGGTCGAGAATTCGTGGAGTACCCCATCAATCTTGACCGAGGTGATAGCGGCCCCCTCCAGCGAAGACAAAAGGACCCGACGTAACGAATTTCCGATCGTATGTCCGTAGCCGGTCTCTAGCGGCTCAGCGATGAATTTTCCATAGGTGGGGGTCGAGACCGTCTCGTCTCGGACCACCCGCTTCGGCATCTCGAATCGACCTAGTCGGATTGCCATAGGCCTCTTACCTTTATGGATCAGTTAAAAAGGTTCACCTTCCTTTTCCCCTCCTTCGAAAGAAGTCGGCTGAAAAGAATCCCCGGTTTTTATCTAGAGTAAAACTCTACCACGGTCTGTTCGTTTGCGATCGGTTGAATCTCTTCCCGAGTCGGTACCCGCAATACGACTCCTCGGAACAGATCTTTTTGCAACGAAAGCCAATCGGGAACCCGAACATTCGGGCTTTCTAAACTTCGGGTTGCCAATTGCCGGGAAGAACTCTTATTCCGGACTTCGACCACATCGTTCACCTTCAGGGCATAAGATGGGATCGTCACCTTCTTCCCATTCACCAAAATATGTCCATGGACCACCATTTGGCGGGCAGCAGGGCGGGTAGGAGCAAAACCAAGACGATAGACCACGTTATCCAGGCGCATCTCTAAGATCTGAAGCATAATCTCACCGGTCACACCCCGTCTTCGAGCCGCCTGTTCGTAGACCCGCCGGAACTGCTTTTCAGTTAATCCATAGTAAAACCGCAGCTTCTGCTTCTCCATCAGGGCGTAGGCATAGTCCGTCAGCTTCCGCCGCATCCGCGGACCATGCACCCCTGGTGGATAGTTCCTCCTCTCAAAGTATTTGGAGGGACCGAAAATCGGAACACCTAACCGACGACTAATTTTGACTCGTGGTCCAGTATATCGCGCCATAACTTTACACTTTCCCTTTTCTCCTTACTTCCTTCTTTCCACTTCGCTCTGTACAAAATCAAAGAGACGCCCCTCTTTAGACACGCCGTTTCTTTCGAGGACGACATCCGTTATGTGGGACCGGGGTTACATCCTTAATGGCGGTGATTTCCAAACCAATCGCTTGCAGCGCGCGAATCGCCGACTCCCGCCCTGCTCCCGGTCCTTTTACTCGAACTTCGACCTCTCGCAGGCCATGGGCCATGGCCTGACGTGCTGCGTCTTGAGCCACCTGTTGGGCAGCAAAGGCCGTACTCTTCCGCGATCCTTTGAAGCCCACTCGTCCTGCCGAAGACCAGCTAATCACATTGCCTTGCAAATCTGTAATCGTTACAATTGTGTTGTTGAACGTTGCTAAGATATGAGCAATCCCGGTATGGATATTCTTTGATCCCTTCGCCTTAATAATCTTTTGAGGTCCTAGTTGTTCCCCCAACAACTCCGCAGCGGTCGGAGCCGTCGCTGCTTCCGGAACTTGCCCCTCCTTCTTTGCCTCTTGAGCTCCGGATTTTTTCTCTCCTGAAGTCTTCGAATTGGAAGTAGCCTTATTTTGCGGGCTTGTGTTTTGGTTTTGTTTATTTTCCGCCATAGGCCTGGACTATCTGTTGGATTTTCAAGAACCAGAAGGAGAAAATTTTCCTCTCCTTTATTTAGTTTAGACTAATGAATTCCCCGTTTTGCATGGGGATTTCGTTTGACTCCCACCGTCTTTCGAGGTCCTTTTCGGGTCCGCGCATTGGTTCGGGTCCGCTGTCCTCGCACCGGGAGGTTCCGCGCATGGCGCAGTCCTCGATAACACTTGATCACCTGCAACCGCTTGATATTCATTGCGATCTCCCGGCGCAGGTCTCCTTCAATCACGTATCCTCCGTCTTGAATCACCTGTGAGATTCGGGCCAGTTGTTCTTCGGTCAAATCCTTGGCCCGAATCGCCGGATCCACTTCGGCCTTCTCCACAATCTCGCGGGCCAAGGTCGGCCCTATTCCATAGATATAGCGGAGCGCAATATCAATGCGCTTATTGGCCGGAATGTCAACTCCAAGAATCCGTGGCATATGCAATCCCTCTCTTCTTTTTTCTCAGTTATCCTTGACGCTGTTTATGGCGGGGATTGGAACAGATCACCCGCACTACGCCTTTCCGGCGTACAATCTTACAATGTTCACACAGCCGTTTCACTGATGGACGAACCTTCATGGTTTTCCCCTCCTTTCTCTGGAATCCGAATCAAAAATCCTTTGGTTGGATCACTGGTGGCAATTTCGACGACCACCGGATCCCCTATTTTCAATCGATCGACCCAATCTCGATGTTCTTTAGGTACTTTAACAAACAGAAAATGGCCATTCGGCAATTCCACAGCCACTGCTGCATGGCTCCGGATCTCTTTCACCACTGCCGGAGCTTCAATAAAGCCTACTCGACCCATGTTAAAATCTCCGGGTCTCCCTCTCGAACCAGAACGGTATGCTCAAAATGAGCCGATGGCGATCCATCCGCCGTCACTACCGTCCAACCGTCAGGGAGAATCCGCACCGCTGCTCCTCCCGCATTCACCATCGGCTCGATTGCAAGGACCATTCCCGGTATCAATTTCGGCGATTGCTGCCGTCCATCTACAAAGTTCGGAATCTGGGGCTCTTCATGGACCTTTCGTCCTACCCCATGGCCTACAAACTCTCGCACTACGTTAAATCCTGCAGCTTCTACATGCTGTTGAATCGCCCGGGAGATATCCCTCACCCGGTTTCCTGCCCGCGCTTGTTCAATTCCCTTATACAATGCTTCCCGGGTCACCTGAATCAACCGCCGCTCCACGTTCCCACACCACCCAACCGGCACCGTTGCCGCTGTATCCCCGATAAACCCTTTATAATACACCCCTACATCCAAACTGACAATATCTCCCAGTTGTAAAATTCGGTCGCTCCCTATCCCATGGACCACCTCATCGTTCACAGAAATGCAGATATGCCGCGGATAGCCTCGATAGCCTAAAAAAGCACTCCGCCCTCCATATGCCGCAATCCGTTCGGCCGCGTAAGCATCCACTTCCTTCGTCTTCAACCCAGGACGTAAGAATCGGCTCACTTCTGCTAATACTCGGGCAGCGATTTGGGCAGCTTGGCAAATCCCTTGGTAATCTTTTTCATTGCGAACGATCATTGCTATTGCTGCACCCCCCTCTGCACTCTCTGGCGAAGATCAGAAGCGAGCCCGCACGCGTCCCTTCTTCAGGAATCCATCGTAATGACGCATCATCAAATGCGACTCAATCTGGCGAATCGTATCCAGCAATACCCCCACAATGATCAACATACTCGTTCCCCCAAAGAATTGGGCGACCAATGGAGGAACTTGCGCCAACTTATACATCAACCCCGGAATCAACGCGATAATCACCAGGAACACCGCCCCTCCAAAGGTAATTCGACTCATGGCCCGATGCAAAAATTCACTGGTTTGCTGTCCTGGTCGTACCCCTGGAATGTATCCTCCGTATTTTTTCAAGTCATCTGCAATTTGAACTTCGTTAAACTGAGTAGCCACCCAGAAATAGGAGAAGAAGAAGATTAGGATTCCTTCAATCGTCATATAGGTAAAGGTCCCATACTGGAATGCTGCGGCGACTCCTTCTAAGAGACGGCCGAATCCTGGGGAAGAGTGCTGAATAATTCTTGCTCCCCAGGCGAAAATAGATCTCGGGAACATCATCACCGCCTGTGCAAAGATGATGGGCATCACGCCTGCGTAACTTACACGCAAGGGCATAAAGGAAGTTGTTCCGGCATAGACTCGCCGTCCGATAGTCCGCTGTGCATATTGGACTGGGATTTTCCGTTGGGCTTGGGTCACAGCAACAATTCCGGCCACCACAGCCACCAGCAACAAGATCATTGCGATGGCATGGAAGATGTTGTAACGAGACTGCCCCCCGGGAGGGAAAAACATGATATAAGCTGCCGAGACGGCTGCAGGCAGACGAGCAATAATTCCGATTGTAATCACCAGGGAGACTCCATTACCAATCCCTCGATCACTAATCTGTTCCCCTAACCACATCAATAGGATTGTACCGGTTGTCAGAAGGAGGGCTGTCTGAATCCGGTACCACCAAAGATGATCCATCAACACCAATCCACCTGGGAAATTCGTTCCAAAGATTCGATCCGGATGTTCCCATCCCAGGGCCATTACAAACCCCTGACCTAAACAGAGAAGGACCGTAAGATAACGTCCGTATTGGATAATTTTAATCCGGCCGTGTTCCTCCCGCATCATCTTACTCAACTGAGGAATCACGGCCCCTAGCAATTGAAGGATAATCGTTGCACTGATATAGGGCATGATCCCCAATGAACCGACGGCGCAGCGTTCAAAGGCTCCACCGGTAAATAGGCTATACATCCCTAGCAGGCCTCCCATTTTGGAGGCATTTTGGCGGAAGAACTCCGCCAGGGCTGCACCGTCCAGACCGGGGATCGGGATATAAGCAATAATCCGACAGACTGCCAGCAGGCCGAGGGTAAAGAGGATCCGCGACCGCAGCTCGGGAATCCGAAAACAATTCGCGAAAGTGTCGAGGATCTTCTTCAGCATCTCTTATTCCTTATTCTTGCGGTTTCCCCTCGGCTTGCCCTTTCGAAACCAATTCCCACTTTCCGCCTGCTGCCTCGATCTTCTGTTTGGCCGATTCACTAAAGGCGTGGGCGCATACAATCAACTTCTTTTTCAACTCCCCACGACCTAAAATTTTAATTCCATCAGCGCGGCCATTTGCTAATCCGGTCTGGCGTAAGAGGGCTTCGTCTACTCGGGTTCCATCGTCAAATCGATTCAATTGATCCACGTTGACCGGGATATAAACCGTGGCGAACCGGGCATTGTTAAACCCTCGTTTAGGCAAACGACGAATTAAGGGCATCTGCCCACCTTCAAAGGTCGGTCGAATTCCCCGGCCGGCACGAGCCTTCTGCCCTTTTGTACCACGGCCACTTGTTCCCCCGTGACCACTCCCTTCTCCACGACCGACTCGTTTCCGACGATGCCGGGCTCCTTCTTTTGGCTGTAAAGTATGTAAGCGCATAAGCTTCGATAGCCTCTTTTATCCCTCGGTAACCTCTTTCGACTCCGAAGCGGATTCTGGAGTCTTTTCTGTAGGTTCTGTTGGTGATGAGGAAGAACCCTCTCTTTCGGTCCCTTCCGTTTGCGGTGCCGTTTGGGCCGAGGTAGAAGGGCTCTCGACCTTCTTGATCCCCTCTGATTTCTTCTTCAGAGGAATTCCCCGTAATTTAAAAATTTCCTCCTTCGGTCGAAGCTTCAACAAAGCTTCAAATGTAGCTTTTGCAAGGTTAATCGGGTTTGTGGATCCTAAGGATTTTGTGAGGACATCCCGCACCCCGGCCAATTCCAAAACGGCCCGAACCGTCCTTCCAGCAATAATCCCTGTTCCGGGAGAAGCCGGTCGAAGAAGGACTCGGGCTCCGTCATAGTCATAGATGATCTCGTGAGGGATGGTAGAATCCCGAAGCGGCACCGGAACCATATTTCGCCGGGCATATTGCGTCGCCTTACGAATGGCCTCGGCGACTTCTCCGGCCTTTCCGTAGCCCAACCCAACTCGCCCCTGCTTATCTCCCACAACCACAAGGGCACTGAAACTGAACCGACGGCCTCCTTTTACCACCTTCGAGGAGCGATTGATGTAAATGACTTTCTCCGTCAGCTCGGCAGTCGGTTGGATGGCCGTCAATACTTCTTCCTCGTCCACCCCCATCTTGCGAGGGGTTCGACCTTCCAGTTGCGTTGGTTTCCGCGTAGGACTCATTCGGCGTCTTCCTTCAAGGATTCCTCCTGGTTTTCTCTCCTTTGCTATTTTCTAAAATTGCAACCCTCCGGCTCGAGCCGCATCGGCTAGAGCCTTGACCTTTCCATGATATTTCCGACCCCCACGGTCGAAAACCACCTTGGTAATCCCCTTTTGCAAAGCGACTTCGGCTGCAAGTTTTCCAATAATCTCAGCGCTTTTGATGTTCGCCTTCAGTTGTTCTCGATTAGGGACCTGCTTGCTTCGGGTAGAGATCGCAGCCAGGGTCACCCCTTTTGTATCATCGATAAACTGCACGTAAATGTGCTTATTTGTAAAGCATACACTCATCCGCGGCCGTTCCGGGGTCCCATGAATCTTCTTCCGGATCCGCCACCGGCGTTTCTGCAAAAGTTCGTGTTTCTTTTCGACTTTCATAGCTTTTTGGTCACGGTTCCAACCGTAACAGCTTGAAGTTCTCTCTCTACAACCCCAAAACCATCCTATCGCTGAGAGGCCTTCCCCATCTTTCGAATAATCTGTTCTCCTACGTAGCGGATGCCTTTCCCTTTGTAAGGTTCTGGAGGACAGAAGCTCCGCAACTCCGCTGCGGTCTGCCCTACCTTCTGCTTATCAATTCCTTGAATCACGATGATGTTGTTATTCCCTTCTACCCGAGCCGTGATTCCTTCAGGCAAGGTATATACAATGGGATGAGAAAAGCCGAGATTCATTGTTATCGTTCGTCCCTGGACAGAAGCCCGGTAACCGACTCCCACAATCTCCAATCGCTTCTCATACCCCTGAGTGACCCCGATCACCATGTTATTAATCAAAGCCCGACTCAGCCCGTGGAGGGCCTTCAGCTGTTTCTCATCTCCCCGACGAGTGACGCGAATCTTTCCATCTTCGACCTTGGCCTCGATCCCGTCGGGCAAATCCCAACTCAACGATCCTTTCGGCCCTTCGACGGTGACCTTTTTCCCTTCAATGGTCACTTTGACCTTCTCGGGAATTGGTATAGGTAATCGTCCAATTCGTGACATAAGCCTGTTTTACCATACATAACAGATGACCTCTCCTCCCACATTGGCCCGTCGGGCCTCTCGATCGGTCATAATCCCTTTTGAGGTGCTCAAAATGGCAATCCCTAGCCCTCCTAGCACCCGAGGGATTTCATCCACACCGACGTATTGCCGCAGGCCGGGTTTACTGACCCGTTTCAGCCCTTCAATCACCCCGCGGCGCCCGTGATATTTCAGTGTGATCCGCAGGGTTTTGATTTTATCCCCCAGCACTTCGTAACGGGTGATATAGCCCTCTCGCTCCAAAATTCGCGCAATGGCCTCTTTCATTTTTGAGTGGGGGATATCGACCGTTTCGTGCTCGGCCTTCTGCGCGTTCCGAATTCGAGTTAAGAAATCTGCAATCGGATCATGCATAAGCTTACCAACTTGCTTTTGTGACTCCTGGGATCATTCCCTGTAAGGCCAGCTCCCGGAACGTCAACCGAGAGACCTGGAACTTTCGAATAAAACCTCGCTTTCGACCGGTGATTTTACACCGGTTCACCAGCCGGACCGGGCTGGCATCTCGCGGCAACTTCGCCAACGCAGCATAATCCCGCTTGGCCTTCAACTCCGCGCGCAAGGCCGCGTACTTCTCCACCATCCGCCGCCGTTTTTTATCTCGTTCAATCCAGGCCTTCCTTGCCATAGCTGTTACCTCTCCGCAAATGGTACTCCTAACAACTTTAACAAATCGTATGCCTCTTCGTCGGTTTCTGCCGTCGTAACCAACGTCACATCCATCCCTTGATGCCGTTTGATTTTATCCAAATCGATTTCGGGGAAGATTGTCTGATCTTCCAATCCAAACGAGTAGTTCCCTCGCCCATCAAAAGAGCGGGGGTTGAGTCCTCGAAAATCGCGCAGTCGGGGCAAGGCCAAAGAGATCAATCGATCTAAAAATTCATACATCCGTTCCCGACGAAGTGTCACATGGCATCCGATCGGATGGCCCCGGCGCACTTTAAAGTTAGAGACACTCTTTTTGGCTTTATCAACGACAGGCCGTTGTCCGGTAATCAAGGCCAACTCGTTCATCGCATCGTCCAGCGCGCTTCGCTCTAATACACTTGGAACTCCCATATGGACAACGATCTTCTCTAATTTGGGGACTTGGAAGATATTTTTATATCCCCATTTCTCCATCAGCGCTGGACGAACTTCTTCGAGGTATTTGATTTGAAGCCGTGGTTTCATCGTCTTTTCTCGCAAATTCTATCCTGGTTAGGAACCTGCTTGTTGGGCTTGTTTCTTCTTAGCCCGCCGGGCATCATACTTCTCGGCCAGCATGACATTGGAGATATGAATCGGAGCCTCTTGTTCTACGATGGCTCCTTGTGGGTATTCCTGGCTTCGACGTTTATGTTTTTTGACCAGGTTGATTCCTTCCACAAGGACACGCTGTTTTTTGGGAAAGACCCGAATAACCCGTCCTCGCTTACCCTTATCCTTGCCCGCAAGGACGACGACCTCATCCCCTTTTTTGACATGGCAACGAATTGGCATAGTCCCTTCTTTAGATAACCTCCGGTGCTAAGGAGATAATTTTCATGAATTTCTTCTCGCGAAGCTCTCGGGCGACCGGGCCAAAGATCCGGGTTCCCCGAGGATTTCCTGCCCGATCAATAATCACGACTGCGTTGCTGTCAAATCGAACCACTGAGCCATCGCTTCGGAAAATCGGTTTTCGGGTACGCACAATTACCGCATCTACTACTTCTCCTTTCTTCACGGCCCCATCCGGGGCGGCCTCTTTGACATGGACCTTAATCACGTCCCCAATCTCTCCATACCGTTTATTGCACCGTCCGACCACCCCGATGGTGGCTACCTTCTTTGCGCCCGAGTTGTCCGCTACTTCACAAATAGATCGAACCTGAAGCATATGCCCCTCCTTCCATGAATCCAATCAATGAGTTAAACACCTTCTGCTCGCCGGACAATCTCCACCAGACGCCACCGTTTTAATCGGGACAGAGGTCGACATTCCTCAATCCGAACCACATCCCCCACTTTCGCCTCTTCCCGTTCGTCATGGGCATAAAACTTTTTGAACCTCCGAATCACTTTCTTGTAAAGGGGATGACGGAACCGGCGTTCCACCTTGACCACGATCGTCTTCTGCATCTTATCCGAGACGACCGTGCCGATCCGCTGTTTCCGTCTCTTTCGAGTTTGAGTGGTCTGATCCATACGCTACTTCGACTCCTTCTTCTGCGCCGCCTTCCGCAATTCCGTCAAACGGGTCTCAATCCGGGCGATATCCCGCTTGATCATCTTGATCCGATGCGGCTTTTCCAACTGTCCGCTTGCCTGCTGGAGCCGCAGGTTAAACAACTCCTCTCGCAGCTCCCGGCTTAAAGCCATCAACTCCGCTTCCGTTTTATCCTTTAATTCGCTGTATTTCATAGCCCATCCACTCTTTCCCTATATGATTTTTATCCATGCGGATGGCGGGCTACAAATTTGGTCCGAATCGGTAACTTACTGGCCGCGAGCCGTAACGACTCTCGAGCCACATCCTCCGGCACCCCTTCCACCTCGAACAAAATCCGTCCCGGCTTCACCACAGCCACCCAGCTATCCACCGAACCCTTTCCACTCCCCATTCGAACCTCCAGGGGCTTCTTGGTCACCGGTTTGTCCGGGAAGATGCGAATCCACATCTTCCCACGTCGTTTCATATGCCGAGTGATCGCAATTCGGGCTGCCTCAATCTGTTTGGTATCCAGCCAGCAGCGTTCCAGGGCTTGCAACCCATATTCCCCGAAAGCAACCGTGTTGCCGCTGGTGGCCACGCCCTTACTCTAGATGGCATCAGTGGCATGGCTTCTCTCCTCCTTTCTGCTGCTGGAACTGGTTCAGGTTATTTTGCTGCCTGGGCGGTCGACTGGGATTGTCCTTCCCGATCCATTCGTTCTCCTTTACAAATCCACACCTTTACTCCAATGGTGCCATAAACCGTCTTCGCCTCTGCAAAACCGTAGTCGATATCCGCCCGCAATGTATGCAGTGGAACCCGGCCCTCATGATAAGATTCCGCTCGGGCCAATTCAGCGCCTCCTAACCGACCTGCACACCGAATTCGAATCCCCTCCGCCCCAGCCTCCATTGCCATCTGCACAGCCCGCTTCATCGCACGCCGGAAGGAGATTCGGCGTTCTAACTGCAGGGCCACGTTTTCTGCTACCAGTTGCGCTTCCAGCTCCGGTTTTCGAACCTCTACGATCTCCAGATAAATCTCCTTGCCCGTCAGCTCAATCAAGTCTGCTTTCAATCGCTCTAACTCTTGGCCCCGCTTTCCGATCACCACACCGGGCCGGGCGGTGAAGATGGTAATGCGGCATCGATTCGCAGCGCGCTCGATATTAATCCGCGGCACGGCCGCCGCTTCAAGCCGTTTCTTAATAAATTGACGAATCTGGTAGTCTTCGACCAACAGCTTTCCAAAATCCCGTCGATTGGCGAACCAACGCGATCGCCAATCCTTCGTCACTACCAGTCGAAAACCGATTGGATGTGTTTTCTGGCCCATACGAAATATCGATCGTTTTATTCGTCACTTAACACAATTCGAATATTACAT
>CAZBKV010000005.1:0-22999 GCA_964492575.1 uncultured Verrucomicrobiota bacterium
TTTTAGGGGCGTTGGTGATGCGGGGATTAATGATATGGGCCGGGACGCAACTGATCGCACGCTATCACTGGATTTTTTACATTTTTGGGGTTTTTCTTGTGTTTACAGGAATACGAATGTTCCTGAAACCGGAAGACGGTGAGGTAGATCCAGAGCAGAACATTGTGATCCGCATGGTCCGGCGGATTTTTCCTGTAACAGCTCGATTTCATGGTCAAAGTTTTGTGATTCAGAAGGACGGAAGATATATATTAACTCCCTTAGCATTGGCTTTGGTGATGGTAGAAACTACGGATTTAATTTTTGCGATGGATTCCATTCCGGCGATTTTTGCGGTTACGACGAAGGATTTCATTGTGTTTACTTCCAACGTCTTTGCAATTTTGGGGCTTCGTTCTTTGTATTTCTTGTTGGCAGGTGCGGTTGCTTATTTTTATTACTTAAAATATGGACTGGCGATTGTGTTATTCTACGTTGGGTCGAAAATGCTAATTCAAGATTGGTTTCCGATCCCTACGCTGATCTCCTTAGGGGTAGTTTTAGGGGTCATTGGGGGCGCCATTTTTCTTTCCATCCTCCTCAAACCGAATTCTCCCAAAAAGGAGACCACCGCCTCGAACTGACAGAACGTTCCTACCACAGCCCAAAAGTCTCATCCACACCCCCCAGATCATATGGGAAAAGCGCCCCTTCCCCTATCTTAGCTGGTCTGACAGGCAAGGAAGAGGCAAAATAGAAAGAAAAAGAAGATCGAGCTATTGGAGGCGGGAAAGGTCTATACAAAAAAGAAGGCGATCTGGACGGGGAGAGGCTGAGGAAGTGAGATATCGATGGATTTTTGCAACTGATCAATCTGCGGTAGCCGGCACACTGGTTCGCCGGCTGGGGATTTCTCCTCTACTGGCTCGGTGTCTTGCGAACCGAGGTTTTGTGGATCCAGAAAAAGCCGCCTGGTATCTTTATCCCCGACTTCGTAATCTTTCGGATCCGTTTCAATTGCCGGGGATGCGGCATGCAGTGGATCGTCTGTGGCAGGCACGGAAAAGAGGGGAAAAGTTGCTCCTTTTTGGGGATTATGATGTGGATGGGATTACGGCGACCGCGATTCTGATCCTTGTGCTCCGGCGGTTGGGATGGGAGGTCGACTATTACCTGCCGCATCGATTGGAGGAAGGATACGGCTTGTCGTTAGAGGCTGTGCAGCGTTGTTTTCAGCGGACTTCGGCTCGACTGTGGATTGCTATCGATTGTGGTTCCAATGCTCATCGGGCCATCGATTGGTTACGGGATCGAGGGGTGGAAGTCATTGTGTTGGATCATCATCAAGTAGCCTTTCCCCCTCCCCAGGTGACTGCGTTGATCAATCCACAGCTTGCTTCTGGTGGACCAGAGGCCTATCCGTGGGGGACCCTTTGCTCGGCGGGTTTGGCGTTTAAGATGGCCCATGCCCTGGTCAAGCAAGGACGAGAAGAGGGGATTCCGGAAGCGCAAGCTGTGGAGTTACGGGAATATTTGGATTTGGTGGCGTTAGGGACGGTAGCGGATTTGGTCCCATTGACTGGGGAAAATCGGATTTTGGTTTGGCGGGGGATGCAGCAGTTAAATGCAACGCAGCGAGTGGGATTGCGGGCATTGAGTGAGGTCGCTTCGGTAGGAGAATCGGTGGGGCCGCATGAGATCGGATTTATGTTGGCACCGCGGTTGAACGCGGTGGGTCGGTTAGAGGATGCTTCGGATGCATTGGAGCTGCTGTTAACAGAGGATTTTGAGATTGCGGAGCGGTTAGCTCGGCGTTTGGATCGAAGTAATCGGGAGCGTCAGGAATTAGAGCGAAGTATTGCCACCGAAGTGATCGAGACCGTTCGGCAGCGATTCAATCCAAAAAAGGAATTTGTGATCGTTGAGGGGAGAGAAGAATGGCATGTAGGGGTGATTGGGATTGTGGCTTCCCGAGTGCTGCAGACCTTTTACCGTCCTACCATCATCTTCGGTGGCTGTGAAAATGGGATCTGGCGGGGTTCCGGCCGAAGTGTAGAAGGATTTGATTTAGCGGAGGCCTTACGGGCGTGCTCAGATTTATTGGTGAAACATGGTGGGCATGCGATGGCCGCTGGGGTTACCATTGAGCCGAAGTATCTGGATGCCTTTCGGGATCGATTAAACCGACTGGCCGCAGAGGCTCTGGAAGGAGGATTACTTCAACCTCCCTTATGGATTGATACGTATGCCCGGTTGGAAGAATTATCTTTTCATGCAGTCCAGGAGCTCAATCGCTTGCAACCGATTGGTCAGTCGAATCCACCGGCCCACCTTTGTATTCGTCGGCTTCGGCTTGCTCGGCCCCCTTATCGGATTGGGCGGAATCAACAACATTTGCGTCTGTTTGTAACTGATGGCCAGACGGTTATGGAAGCGGTATGGTGGGGAGGAGCTGCGTATGGGGTCCCGAAGGTCCCGTTTGATTTGGTTTGTGTGCCGGAGATCAATAGTTTTCACGATATGCAATACGTGCGGCTTCGATGGATTGACTGGCGGCCGGCAAATTAGAATCAAAAGAGGGGGATCTTCTTCTGGCCCCCCCCCCGAACCTCATAAGGGGAAATTTGATTAAAGAGTGACTCCTCCCTTGCATCCGTGGTGGTCTTATTCAACGTTCTACTACTGCACGAAAAAGCAGGCGAAAAATACGGAAAAGGCTTTTGGGAAAAGAGGACTCTGGGGCTTTTAGCGAAGAGGAGGGGGATCAAGAAAGTCATGGCAAAACCAGTCATTGCGATCGTAGGACGTCCCAACGTCGGCAAGTCGGCTCTATTTAACCGGATTGTTGGTCGACGGATTGCCATCGTCCACGATCAACCCGGCGTCACCCGCGACCGGATTGCGGTAGAAGCGGAATGGCGGGGGATTCCGTTTACTCTGGTAGATACCGGGGGGATTGGGTTGTTGGAAGGGGAGAAAAGCCACGATGTCATTGAGCGGGCGACACTGGAGCAAGTCGATTTGGCTATTGAATCAGCACAGGTGGTGATTCTGGTGACAGATGTTCGGGAAGGGGTTGTACCGTTAGACATGGACATAGCGGCGCGGTTACGGCAATCTGGCAAGCCGGTGGTCGTAGCAGTTAACAAAGTAGATAACGTGCGGATGGAGGAAGGGGTTCTAGAATTTAGCACATTGGGGTTTGATCGGGTGATCGGGATTAGCGCTTTGCATGATCGGAACATCAATGGATTGATGAAACAGGTGATTGAGCTGGTTCCGGAAGAGATGCTGGAAACAGCGGAGGCGGAAGAAGAATCGGGGCATGGGGAAGAGGCACCGTTAAAATTGGCGATTGTGGGGAGACCGAATGTTGGGAAGTCTTCGTTGATTAATACCTTGGTTCAGTCGGCGCGGGTGGTTGTCAGTCCGGTTCCAGGGACGACCCGAGATGCAATAGAGGTGCCGATGGAGATTGAAACCGAAGGGCGGCGGGAGCGGTATATCTTGATTGATACGGCGGGGGTTCGGAAACGACGGCGTCTGAAGGATCCGATCGATTTTTACAGTGTGGTCCGAACCGAGGAAGCCATTCGTCGTGCGGATATTGTGGTTTTGATGCTGGATGCGGATCATGGGATTACTGAATTGGACAAAAAGATCGGCGGCAAGATTGTGGAGGCGGGGAAGGGTTGTGTGCTGGCCGTAAATAAATGGGATCTTTACGCCGAGAAGGTGGAGGCGGTGCTCCGGGAGGAAGGAAAAAGTGAAGAGGAGATTCGGCGACAGATTGCAGGTTTTGCGGATTGGGTTCGGCAAAAGCTCTTCTTCCTGGATTATGCTCCGGTCGTGTTTACCTCTGCGACGCAGAATATGAATTTGGATCGGTTGTTGGAAGCGGTTCGATTTGTGGGGGCGCAGCTGCGGCAGCGGGTCCCGACGGCTTTGTTGAATCGGACGCTTCATGATGCGGTCGAGATGCGTCAACCGGCAAAGATCAAGAACAGGCGTCTGAAATTGTTTTATGCCACACAGGTGGAGACCAAGCCCCCTACGTTTGTATTGTTTGTAAATGATCCGGATCTCTTTACCGAGCCTTACAGCCGCTATTTGGTTCATGAGTTGCGGAAGGCCTTCGGATTTGAGGGATGTCCGATTCGATTGATTGCCCGGCCGCGTTCTCAACGGGAAAAGGTCCGCACGCAAAAGATTGCGGGGCCCAGACGGTGAAACTTTACGATGGGAAAAGGAGATTATGAAGGAGCATGTAGGATGAAAGCAAAGGCGGGATTACCACCAGATTATCATATCCATACCCCACTTTGTGGGCATGCGGAGGGAGAGGTAGTGGCCTATCTCCAGCATGCTGTCCGACGCGGGCTTACGGAGATTGGGTTTTCGGAACATGCCCCTATGCCACAGGATGATTTTGACGATTGGCGGATGAAACGGGCCGATCTGGATCGGTATATTGAGATCATTCAGAAGGCCGCTAAGCAAGTTCCAGGGATTATAGTTCGGATTGGTTTGGAAGTAGACTATATTCCGGGTTACGAAGATTGGATTCGAGAGCTGAGTGACTATTATGATTGGGATTATCTGATTGGATCGGTGCATTATGTAGGGGAATGGTGTATTGATGATCCGCGGAAAGCCCAGCGTTGGGATCATGTGGAGATCATGGATATTTGGATCCGATATGTGGAGTTGCTAATCAAAGCGGTGACTACAAGGGTCTTTGACATCATTGGCCATATTGATTTGTGCAAGGTTTTTGGACATCGGCTCAAAGGCGGTGTTGAACGTCTGTATGAGCCGTTTATCCAATTAGTTGCGGAGAAGGGTGTGGCAATTGAACTGAATACGGGAGGATTACGAAAACCATGTCGTGAGATGTATCCCTCCGAGACGATTTTGAAGTTGGCAGCGGAATATGAGGTGGGTTTGGTTTTTGGTTCGGATGCTCATAAGCCGGAGGAGGTTGGGCATGAATTTGAGTCAGCCATGGCTGCTGCGCAGGTAGCCGGATATGAGAGTTACCTGCGTTTTTCCAAACGGAGAGCTCTCCGAACGGCGCTAAGAATAAGCTAAGCTTACAAAAGGTTAAGAGACAATTTCGTTTCATTGGCCAACATTGAGCGTACAAAAAGGAAGGGGTAAAAGAGAACAATGCGGAGAAATCTGGAAAGCAGAGGAAATATGGAACAACTTGAACCTAAGGTGCATGAAGCGGCCGGAAAGTTGCCTCCGCCGGAAATCTTGATCGATCCGGCACAGATTGAACGGGCTTATTACGAAGCGAAGCCAGAAGAGGTAACACCGGTCCACTTCGGAACCAGTGGTCATCGAGGTTCCCCGCTGCGAGGATCATTTTGTGAACCTCATGTCTTAGCAATTGTGCAAGCGATTTGCGATTATCGGAAAGAGCAGGGGATTGATGGCCCTCTTTTTCTTGGACGAGATACGCATGCGGTTTCCGAACCAGCATTCCGTACGGCATTAGAGGTTTTAGCGGCCAATGGTGTCTGGACGGTGATCGAGTCGGACGACTTACCCACTCCAACCCCCTCTATTTCCCGAGCAATCCTTCACCATAATTTTCATACCGGAAAGGGGACCGCAGATGGAATTGTAATCACTCCCTCTCATAACCCCCCCGAAGATGGTGGGATCAAATACAACCCGCCCCACGGAGGACCGGCGGAGGATGAAGTGACACGGTGGATCGAACATCGGGCGAATGAGCTGTTAGAAAATAAAAATCGAGGGATTCGCCGGATGCCGATCGATCAGGCGCGGGATAGTGAGACGGTGGTAGCAGAGCCTCTCCGGCTGCGGTATGCAGAGGCATTGACGCGAGTGTTGGATATGGAACGGATCCGGAGCTCTGGATTGAAAATAGGGGTAGATCCATTGGGTGGAGCCTCACTTCGATATTGGGAGGTGATCGCTGAAAAATACGGTTTGAACTTGGAGATCCTTCATCCGGAATTGGATTCCCGGTTTCCTTTCGTGCATGTGGATCATGATGGAAAGATTCGAATGGATTGTTCCAGTCCCTATGCAATGGCCGGGTTGGTGGAGCGGAAAGATCAATATGATGTGGCCTGGGGATGTGATCCAGATGCAGATCGACACGGGATCGTTTGTCCTACCTCTGGCTTAATGAATCCAAATTACTACTTAGCCACGGCGATCGATTATCTTCTGGCAACCCGGACGGCTTGGGCAAAATCGGCAAAAATCGGGAAAACGCTGGTAAGTAGTGCTTTGATTGATCGGGTAGTAAACGGACATAAGCTGGATCTATTTGAGGTTCCGGTCGGGTTTAAATGGTTTGCTATTGGCTTGTTTGAAGGCTGGTTGCTTTTCGGAGGGGAGGAGAGTGCAGGGGCTAGTTTTCTCCAAAAGGACGGTCGGGTTTGGACGACAGACAAAGATGGAATGCTGTTGGGGTTGTTGGCCGCAGAGATGACGGTTTATTCAAAGAAGACCCCTGCTCAGCGATTTGAGGAACTGATCGGGATCTATGGACGTTCATGGTATCGTCGAGTAGATATGCCCATTGATCCGGGATTAAAACAGCGGTTGCTTCGCTTGGATTCTCACCGCATTTCCCTTGCTCGCTTGGCGGGAGAGCCGATTCTGCATTTGTTGACTCATGCACCCGGCAATGGAGAACCGATCGGGGGGATAAAGGTGGTGTCGAATTCGGGGTGGTTTGCTGTGCGGCCATCTGGTACCGAGGAGATTGTAAAGCTTTATGCAGAAAGTTTTGTTGGTGAAGAGCATTTGAACCAAATCGTTCAGGAGGCGATAGGGTTTTTGCAGACTTTGGTTTAGAGAGGGGGCTAGAAGGTCGAGGGGGGTTATCGAGCTCCTAATACCCACATTAAGAAAGGATGAACAAAAAGCCAGAGGAGAAGGAGGAGAATGAGGGGGCTTAAATCGATAGCGCCCGGTGCATCCGGGAAAATCCGGACCGGCCGGATACAACGTCGAATCGGATTCAATAGAGGCTCATAAATTCGTTCTAAAAATCTTTGCACTTTCCATAGTCTGGGGACACTCATCCACTGCAGAACGATGTATACAAAGAGCCCCAATGCGAAGAGCCGAATCGCCATATCCACAATTTTTACAAAGAAAAACTGCATGAAAATTGCCTCTCGCATCGGTCTTTATTGTAGACTCCTTATGGGGATAAGACCAGTTTAGATTGGAGATAGAACTCCCTATACGTTGCTGGCAGTGGACAAACTAGCCGAAGGCAAAAGAAAAGTGCGTTGTTTGGTGACAGCAGGCCCCACGTACGAACCGGTGGATGCCGTGCGGCGAATCACGAACTTTTCTACCGGTCGGCTGGGGACCCTGCTAGCTGCATTTCTCCAACAACGGGGATATGAGGTGATCTTACTCCGTGGAAGGATGAGTAGTTGGGGCGAGGTTCCCTATGGATGTCGGGTAATTTCATTTGGGACTACAGAGGAGTTAATCCAGGCGCTTGAACAGCAGCAGGGTACAGGGGTGGATGCGGTATTCCATGTGGCGGCGGTGAGTGATTTTCGGCCGGTGGAAGTGCGTTCTTCGGATGGAAAGGCGATTGGACAGATAGGGCAGGGGAAAATTCCCAGTCGGACAAAGGAGTTATGGATTCGGCTGGTACCGAGTCCGAAGGTCATTGATCGACTGCGGGGGTGGTTTCCTCGTGCTTGGATCGTGGGATGGAAGTATGAGGTAGAAGGGACTCAAGCCGAGGCCTTGGCGCGGGGGCAGGATCAGATTCGGCGCACACGGACCGATGGCTGTGTGGTCAACGGTCCGGCCTATGGACCGGGGTTTGGATGGATCTCCGGCTCCGGGGAAAAGATTTTGTGTCCGGACGAATCTTTTCTTTTCGAGGTTTTGGAACAGAGGCTTCAGTGGTTTTGCAGATCTATCTCCGGAACTTCGGCCGATTAGAATAACGGATTAACGAGGATGCCAATAACGCTAAGTGGACCTTGGTCTTCCAGCCCTTCAGTTGCTTTATCAACTTTGTGAAGCGTGAGGGTGGCTTCCTCGGCCAGAGTCGGGTCATTTACGAGTTTTCCGATAGTACCCCGACCTTGATTAATTTTTTCAAAGATTTGACGGAGTTCGCTTATGGCATTGGTCGTTTCGTTGTAGAGGGTCTCATCCATCATAAGACGTCCGACGGTGCCTTTGCCTTGTTTTACTTGAGCGATAAGAGAACGGATGTCATCGAGGCTCGTTTGGGCTTTTGTTCCGGCTTGGGAGAGATTGGTCATCGTATCCAAGGCTTGATCATATAAGGTGGAGTCATAGATGAGTCGTCCGATGGTACCTTTTCCGGAGCGGATTTGGGCGGTGATAGCTGCAGCATTGGTTAGGATCTGTTCAAATCGTGGACCGGATTTTTCCAAGAAGTCTTTAACCGGAGTAAGTAATTCTTCAAAGTTAATGTCACTGAAACTATCGGTAAGGCGCTGAATTCCATTGGCGACATTTTCCATTTTTGCCATCAATTGATTGAGGTCTGGCTGTTCCACTGTAGCTAATTCTGTTCCACTTGTGACCGGAGCGCCTTCTGGTGTCCCAAAGTCGAGGGAGATGTAATTCTGTCCTAATAACCCGCTAAATTTAATCGTGGCTTTACTATCAGTGCGAATGGTAGCTGTAGGATCTGTAATTTTCATGATGACCAACACCTTCTGGTCGGCAAATCGGAGGTCTTCTACATAGCCAATTTGTTTTCCGGCCAATTTTACCGGATCACCTACCTTTAATTCTAGAATATTATTAAATCGAGCTTGGAGGATCAGCCCCGACTTTAGCTTGTCGAAACTGCCGATCATTTCTAGCATGATCGCAAAAGCGACCAAGGCCAATGCAAAGAACATTCCCAGACGAGTTTCCAGTGTCTCTTTCATACGACCTCCTTCCTTGTTTTCGTTGGTTTAAAAGTTGTTTGCAAAAATCGTTGAACCTCTGGAACCGAAGATTGCTGGACTTCGTTTGGGGTTCCGAGGGCTACAATTCGACCTTCGATCAAAATCGCAATCCGATCTGCAATTCCAAATCCTAGCTCTCGATCGTGGGTCACTACAATAGAAGTAACCCCCATTTCTCGATTGAGTCGTAAAATTTCCTTTCCAATCGTAACGGCATTAATCGGGTCCAACTCACTGGTCGGTTCGTCGTAAAGGATCAGTTGAGGCTCCATGACCAATGCTCGAGCCACGGCTACACGCTTTCGCATCCCACCAGAAAGCTGGGAGGGCAGTTTATCTGCTGTATCCTCTAGGCCTAAGAATCGAAGCTTTTCTTCTACAATCCGTCGAATTTCCTCCGGAGATTTAAGACGATGTTCCTTGAGGTAAAGTCCGACATTTTCTGCCACGGTTAGGGAGTTTAGCAATGCTCCGGATTGAAAGACCATGGCAATACGATATCGATCTAACAGGCCAGAGGCCTGAATCGGTTCCCCTTCAATAAGAATCTCCCCCTCATCCGGCCTCTCCAAACCAATTAAATGACGCAACAGGACCGATTTCCCCGCCCCACTCGGCCCCATGATGACAAATAGCTCCTCACGCTCCACCTCAAACGAAATCCCATGCAAAACCGTCCGGCCTCCATAGCTTTTCTTCAAAGCTCGAACCGTAACTTTCACCCCTCTTAATCTGTGATTCTCATGGCTCATAATTACTTCCATTGCATCAATATTCGGGTGAGGAAATAGTCGAGAATTAAAATCATAACAATCGAATTCACGACGGCCTTTGTAACAGAGCGGCCTACCCCACGGGGACCTCCAAAGGTCGCCAGGCCTTGATGGCAACAGATGGCCCCAATAACCCCTCCGAAAATAATGGCTTTGATCAGCCCTTTAAGAATATCTATAAACTCTACCCCATTTCGAAGGCTGATAAAATAAGCCTGAAAAGAGATTGCTACTTGATAATTATAATGAGATATAAACGCTCCTGCGATCCAACCGACCAGGTCAGAAAAAATAACTAATACAGGCATAGCGATAGTAATCGCAACCAGTCGGGGAAGCACAAGATAACGGATCGGATCAATATTCATTGACCGAAGAGCATCGATTTCTTGATTGATTACCATGGATCCAAGTTCTGCTGCCATGGCCGAGCCGACTCGACCGGTGATCAAAATCGCCATTGTGACTGGAGCTAGTTCTCGGCACATCCCCAGGCCTACAATCTGGCCGATAAAGTTAGAGATTCCTCGTTCTGACAGTGTGGGGCCTATTTGGAGGGCGAGGATTCCTCCAACGAAGGCGGAAAGAATGCAGGCCATAAGGAGACTGGCGTTCCCAATATCGTAAAGTTGATCCATAACGCTCTGCCGCTTCTCCCACACGGCTGGGAGGCGCAGGATCGTCTTCCAGATGAGGATTAGGATTTCGCCGATGTTCTGAAACATAACCTTCGTTTCCCCCTCTTCCTGATGATAAAATTGACTTACAATCAAAAGAATCAATTTTGTGCTTCATGCCCAACCACCGTCTTATGATGCCCCCCAAAGGAGATAAAGAAAAGCCGCCAACGACTCCCCTGCGAATCCTTCTTGTGTTGAATCAGCCCAAAGAAGAGTGACCAGCGAGTTTGATCTTCCCGTTTTTCCCAACGGTAGAAGTTCCACAGAATACTGCGAAGGCGGCGGTGATTCTTAAGATCGGTCTCTTCCCGCCAGATGGACCAGAAAGGAGCATAAACCCGGCGGATCGTTTCGTTTCCCCCGGTTACCGGTTCCAGCAAAGCCAATGCATGAAATCGAGTCCGACCGTCTGGGGTGCGTTCTCGATAAAAGAGGGGCCAGAGTGAAGTCCGAGCTTTCCGCAGTGAGCCATCTTTTCGCCATTCCCGTTCCCGAACAAAGAAAATCAATCCTACTCGGCTAATCCGGCGATGGAAGACCGGATCCTTTATCGTTCGATCCATCCACAACGGCCAAAAGAGATGGGTAGAGGTACGGTTCGTCTGTACGGTAAAGGAAAAGAGCGGCCAAATTCGGTCAGTTCTTCGATGGGGGCCGCGAGCAAATCGAATCAAAGGCCAAAACAGATCCACCTGATGGTACCCTGAGGGTGTTTCAGAGGTCAGACCGAGCCCAAGCGGCCAACCGTAGCTGACAAAGCGATGAGTCGGAGAGCACCGTCGGGCATAGAACGGGAAGACCAGGAGCTGACGCGTTTCATTCGTGGTTCCGCAGCCGGTATTTGCCCAGTTGATAAGCGGCCATAGCACAAAGCCTTTGTTGGCCAGGCGGGTTTGAGGAGGGTTGGTTCGGACCTGATGTTCCAGCCCAATCAGGGGCCAAAATTGCCATCCTTGAAGCCCCGGCCCCTTACGGATGTGGAAGATAGGGGCTGGCATATTCCATGTGGTCACCCCGTGCTTTCGAGTCTTTACGTACAATGGCCAGGCATAAAACCGGACTTCGTCCCAGAAGAAGCGATCCTTCATGGTTCCGGCGATGGGCCAGAGGGCGGTGTATTCCTTCTTTGGATCCGGAGAACGACGGGCGTAGAAAAAGGGGAACAAGGTGTAAGTGCGATTGGTGGTGCCGAGAGGGAGTTGTCCGGTGGAGATTGTAAAGATTCGGAAGATTTGGAGTCGGGATTCACTCCCAAATCGATCCCATCCAACTAATGGATAAAACAGATCCCAAGTCTCCGTATTTTGTTGGGTGTGTCTCGTATAGGTAAAAAAGGGGGCTAAGGTAAGTTGCCGGGCAATATCTGTTACAGGCGTATAGGAAGGAGACGGGGAACCTACAGAAACAAAGGGACCGAGGGCCTCTGTAACGACGATCTGATCCCAAGGAGAAAAATGGATATCGTAAAAGGGACCTATACTTTTGTAAGATGGGGAAGAAGCAAAATTTATCGCCTGCCACAGAAGGCTACTTACCAGCAGGAATAGAAATTTCCCTTGTTTCCTCCGGTTCATTGTTTCATCAGCCGAGGCCATGCTAAAGGAAGATTTCTCCGGGTCAAGAGAGGGAAACTCGAGCCTAGGTTAGAGTTGGAGGTGAAGTTTAGAGAGGGGTATGGGGGTTTCGGTCGATTTTTCCCATCCCTCGATCGCCCTTCCAGGTTTCTTTTCATAAAGACTCTTTATAAAATTTATTTCAAAACTAACTCAACTTCAAATTTTGGAATCCATTCTATGTCAGCAGCTAACCCTTTTCCTTGCTTTTGTGACGATTTCGAACTTCTACAATAGGGCAAAATAGAAAAAAGTACGAGGTTTGGGAAGAAACGGATGGGAACTGATGGCGGAAAACAGAAGGAGGGCTAAGCAGACAGCGGAGAGAAGAACAAATTCGGTAATTTTCCGCAAGAAGAGATGTGAAAAATCATGTAAATAACTATCAGTTAAAATCATGAAAGTACCATTGGTCATGACAGTGATTGGGAGGGATCAGCCGGGGTTAGTAGAAAAATTGGCTGAGCTGATCACTAAGGTCGGCGGGAACTGGGTGGAGAGCCGGATGGCTCGTTTAGGAGGTGAGTTTGCTGGGATCCTACGGGTTACAGTCCCCAATGACCGCCGTGAGGAGTTCGAAATGCTAGTCCGGGAGGAACTGGTCAATCAAATGCATGTAGTCATCAAACCGGATCAGGGCCAGGAAGAACCATCCCAGCCGGAACGGATCGGAAGAGTTGAAGTGACCGGTCACGATCGGCCGGGCATTGTTCATCAAATCGCTTCGGTCCTGGCTCGTTACAAGGTGAATGTGGAGGAATTGGTCTCTACGGTCACCTCGACCCCGATGAGTGGAGAACCTCGGTTTCGGGCCGTTGCGAAGGTTCGTCTTCCGGATGCCTGCCGCATTGACGACTTAAAGACAGAGTTGGAGAAGATCGCCCAAGATTTGATGGTGGATCTAGAGATAGAAATGCCGAGTCCGGGCCGCGCCGACGAAATCGCTTGCCAGCTTGGGACAGAGTTGGTGTAATGTAAGGTATACGCCCTCGTGAAGGCTGAAAAGAAAAAGAAGAAGGCCCTCAGAGGCTAGGCATGAAGTTTACTCGACGTACGAACCTAAGATGGCAAGCAAAAGACAATCGGAGAAAAAGGCGGGAAGCGGCTCTTCCAAAGCGAGTACTCATACCTATCGCTTTAGCTTCGGGCCGTGGAATTTGAGTGAAGGGCAGGATCCGTACGGACCACCTACGCGTCCACCCCAGCCGTTCGACTGGAAGCTGGAGAAGCTGAAGGAGATCGGCTTCGACGCGATGATGTTCCACGACGACGATGTGGTCCCGGATCTCGACAACAAAACGGCCCGTCAAATCGAACAAGAAGCCCGTGAAGTGAAAAAGAAACTGGACGATGCGGGGATTGCTGCGGAGATGGTGGCCCCGCGGCTCTGGTTTAGTCCCAAGACGATCGACGGAGCCTTCACTAGCAACGATCCGAAATGCCGTCGCTATGCCATTGAGCGTTCCCTCAAAGCCATCGACATTGCCAAGATCCTGGGCACCAATCTGATCGTCCTTTGGCTCGCTCGGGAAGGGACGTATATCCGGGAAAGCAAGAATGCCCGCCGGGCTGTGGATCATTTGGTCCAGGCCTTAAACAAGATGCTGGCTTATGACCGGCGCATTCGGATTGCTATTGAACCAAAACCGAACGAGCCGATGGATCAGGCCTATATTCCGACCATCGGCCACGCCATTGCTCTTTCTCAATTGACGGCCGATTCCAAGCGAGTGGGCTGTTTGATTGAAAGCGCGCATTGCATCCTCGCCGGACTGGATCCGGCCGACGAAATCGACTTTGCCTGTGCCTTTAAGAAACTCTGGTCGATTCACCTGAATGACCAGAACGGCCTGAAATTTGACGAAGATCGGGCCTTCGGCACGGTGAACCTCCGTTTGGCTTTCAATCAGGTTCGAGCCTTAGAACGGAACCGATACGGCGCCCGTGGGGAATACGTGGCTTTTGATGTGCATCCCTACCGGACGACCAAACCCGAACACTGGACCTTGCATTTAGAGGTGAGTCGTCGAATCTTCCTTCGACTTGTGGAAAAAGCTCGCACCTTCAACGAAGCCGAGGCTGCCAAGCTAATTGCCGATCGTAACTATTCCGCCCTGGACCAGATGGTCCTGGAGCACCTGATGAGCGATTAAAAACCTACGGAAAACCCTTTGCTTTTCCCCTCCGTTCTTTTCAAGGACGGAGGGATTTTTCTTACCGCAACCTTCGGTAAGGATGATGGATGGGGTCGATGCGACAGACGCTGCGCCAGGGGCAGGAGGTACAAGGCGTTTGGTTTTTGTATTTATAAGGGTTAGGAGCGATTTCGCCTTCAAAGATCCGGCTGGCTAGTTCGGCGACCCGTTGCCTTGTCTGTGCCAAAAGTTGCGAAAATTCTTCGGCATTTTTTTGGGCTCCACTTCGATCCCGACTTGGTAATCCGGCTCCCTGAAGGGCAGAATGGAAGGAGGCCAGAAAAACGCCTTGGGGACGAAAGGCCTTGGCCAACGGATCCGATGGGCTGGAAGAACGGGAAACAAAAGAAGAGGCTGAAGGGGGTTTGAGGGGAAGGAAGAAAAAGCCGATGACTTGAATCTCCGAAGCAGAGAAGGAAGGCCCCAGGTCGGAGAGGTAATGTTGCGCATTCTCGAGGGCCAGGGCGTAGAGGGGGAGTTGGAGTTGCAGACCGTGATTCCACAGCACCGGATCGAATCGTTGCTGGGAAGTTTTATAGTCAAAGAGTACAACGGGCAGTTCGGTTTCACTGGAACGGCTCAGACGATCAATCCGGTCGATTTTTCCTGTTAAAACTATCTCCCCTTCCAATCCTTCCAGCGGGATGACCAGCGGAGGTAAAGAAGCGGAGGCCTTGGAGGAATCCTGGGAGGAAGGCGTGCGTCCGAAAACCAGTTCCGTCCGCCAAGGCTCAAATTCATATCCTTGCTGGAACCAGTGGAAGAGGGTGCGGATCAGTCGTTTGAGCAACTCGACCTCCAACTGGCGTTGGAGGGTGCGGATAGGGGTTTTGGCAAAAATACCCCAGGCGAATTGTTCGGCAAGTTCTCGGGCTAAGGGATCGAGGAGCTGTTCGGCTTCTTCCGGGGTAGGAACTTCCCGCCAGCTTCCCCATCGTCGATAGATTTCCAAGTGGAGCCGATGAAGGAGCTCGTGAAGAAACGAGCCGCGTCGTAAAGGGTCGATCTCAAAGAGCCGTCGTTCCTGGGCTCTTAAAATGTGCTCTAGAAAAAATCGAAACGGGCAGGCCGCGAAGGTTTCTAATCCGGTGGCCGTAAGGTGGAGCTGCCGGTTCGGGAAGACCTTCTCTAAGACTTCCGGGCTTAGGGCGGTTGGTTCGGCAGGAGGAAGAGGGAAAAGAGAAGGAAGAAAGATTTTCTCGATTGTTGAGGCGGGAGGGTTTTGGAAAAAGGAAGGATTTTGGAAGAGCAGGGGACGGAGTTCGCGCCAGTGGACAGGCCGCTGAGTTCGGTCTTCCTGGATAGAGGGGCGGTCCGTGGAAAGCTTGGGAAACAATCGCTGGAGCCAGAAAAGGAAAGGGGAAGGATTGGAGGCCCTTCCTCGAAAGTCGGTCAGTGAATAAGAGAGGAAAAGTTTTTCTGAGCTTCGGGTCAAGGCAATGTAAGCGAGGTAGTGTTCGCGGGCCAAACGGCTGGAGAGATCGTCCTGTAGATCCAGTCCGAGGGATTGGAGGGTTTCTTTTTCGGCGTCGCTTAGGAGAGAAATCTCCGGGGCAAGGGAAGGGAATCGTCCTTCATTGCAGCCCAAGACAAACAGGACCTTTAAGTTAGGGTTTCGGGAGCGATCGACCGCACCGATCAAAACCTGATCCAAGGCCGGCGGGATCACCCCGATGCTGAGCTGGGAGAGCCCAATGTCAAGGACTGGAAGCCAGTCGCGGAGGGGCAGGGTAAGGTCGGCGAACAAGGTCTCAATCAGCGTCCGCCATCGTTCCATTTCTTCGAGCACGGTCCGTTGGACCTGAGGGGCCAGGGGCCAAAGGACACGCACCGAAGAAGGGGCTTGCAGGGCGGTGATGGCTTGAAGGATTCGTCGTTCGATCCGGAGATGATCCCACAAAGTTCGGAGGGCTTGAGCCAGTTGAGCGCCGTTGAGCCTTGGCCCTTTTCGGGAAGTGGTTGAAGCAGCGGCATGGGAATGGAGGAGCTGTTCGAGGAGGAGGAACGGTTGGGCCGCGCGTTGACGAAGTCGATCCAGTGGATCTGAGCTGTGGTTCGATGTTTCTTCCCCCTTCCAAGCAGGGGCATCCCATCCTCGTTCTAAGGCTGCTTCTTCCAGGCGATCGATTTCCGATTCTTGCAAACCGACCAGTCCGGTACGCAGGGCGTCGATTAAGTCGGGGGTCTTCCATCCATAAGCCACGACGCGGAGGGCAGCGCGAGTCAATTCGGCCAGAGGATGATGGGCTGCCGGCTCCCGCATATCGAGGAAGAAGGGGATTTCGTATTGTTGAAAGACCCGCGCGATCAGCGGCGCGTAGTCTTCCAGGGAACGGGTTAAGACGCCGATCTCACGGTACCGGTAGCCGTTTTGTGTGGTGAGCGTCCGAATCTGGCGGGCCACCCAAGTGACTTCCGCGGTGGGGTGAGGATGTTCGGTAAGCTGGATAGAATCGGGAGAAGAGCTGGCAGGATAGGATCGGCCGGTGGTCCAATGGTCAGCAAGATGTTGAAGGTCGGGGCGGGCTTGGAAGCGGGTAGGCTGGTTGGGACGGGGAAGGACTTCGATTTTTACGAAGGCATTGGTCTGGGCTGCTAGTTCTTGAAGTTGGTTTAGACCATGCTGGGGTTGATCCCAAATAGGGAACGAAGGCGCCAACGAGGATCGAGTGCGGGCAGAAGGATCGATCCATTGCGGGTCTAAGCATAGGGCTACGGTCATTTCCTGGGCATGGAGAAGGAGGGCCTTGAGCAGGAGGAGCTGTTGGGGAGTCCAGCGAACAAAGCCGTCGACCCAGATCCGATCAAAACGGATGGGAGAGGAGGGATTCTGCCGATGGAGAAGATCGGCAGCGCGGGTAAGGAGGTTTTCCGGGACGTCAAGTTGATGGTAAGCCAATCGGCTGCGGACGGTTTTTAGGATGCGAGCAAGGTCCTGCAATTTGGCCTGGGTTTCCGGAGGGAGATCCGGCCGATGAGCGAGTTTTTCCAGATCCTCTGGGGAAAGTCGATTTTGCTCTATCGTGTTGAGGACCTTCTGGAGCTCTTTGATAAAACCGGGCCGGATTGCTGCCGAGCGAAAGATTCGCAACTCGGAGGCAATTTCTCCCAACACGGCTCGCAGGAGCATTAGTTTCCCGACCTCATCCAGAAGGGTAGGGACTGCTACTCCTTGTTCAGCCAGAAGGCGGCGGGCCAGCCGTTCAAACGAAACGACCCATAGCCGGGTAAATCCCCCCAGTTCGGGAAGACGCAAGATTTCTCGTTCGGCTAAAAAAGTGGCCTGTCGGGGAACCAGGAAGAGGAGCGGCGGTTTTTGGGAGGCGGCCTGGGGGTTGTTGGAATCGTCAAGGAGGGCTTGTTGGATTTCCCGGATACAGGTTTCGGTCTTTCCTGAGCCGACTGAGCCGAGGAGAAGGCGGAGGGTTGGCGGGGCGGTAGGAGTTTCAGGAAGAGAAGATTTTGGGAGCCGTTCGGAGGGAGGATCGAACAAGGGTAACTCAGGTTGGGGCGTTTTGGGACCCATGTTCCAAAACAGGGTAAGTTGCTACAAACGTACCATCTCACCAGGCCCGGGGGTATAGACTCGAATTCGTGGATAGTGCCGGTGAATTTGATCTGCAAACCAGGCAACCGAGTCAGGTTCACCATGGCCCAGGATCACGACTTCCGGATCGACCATCCCGACGAACTCCAGCAGATGCTCCCGATTGGCATGAGCCGTCAGATCAAACTCTTCCATCTCACAATATCGAACCACCTCGCCTTGGGCGGCTTCGCTGAAGAAGAACGGTTCCCCTTGCTTGGAAGCCTTCAGTCGACCGCCGGGGGTATCCGGATCGGCATAACCGACAAAGAAGATCGCATGGCGTTCGTCCCCCATCATCCGTAAGGCCAGATCATGCGCCGCGGTATTCTCGTTCATCATGCCGGCGGTCAGAACAAAGATTTTCCCGCCTCGGAGTCGCATGGTTTCCAGTTGGACCTTGTCCAGGACGATCAACTCCAGCTCACGGCTAAGGAGGAGGTTGTGGTGATGGCGGTAGGTGCGATGAGCTTGAAGGTCGTAGATTTCACTGAAGACTCGGCCCAGTCCGCCTACATAAATGGGCTGGCGAGGCAGGCGACCTTGTCGCATCAGGAGGGCCAAGATGGCCAGGACTTCCTGCGTGCGGCCTAGGGCAAACGTAGGAATCAAAACGCTTCCTTTCCGTGCCAGGACACGCTGGATGGCTTCGGCGAGCCGTTCGACCTCGGCTTCTCGGCAGTAATCGTCCGAAGACTCATGATTCCCACGGGTGGTTTCCATGATGAGGACATCAGCCTCTGCCTCATCAAACCGGGCCGCTCGTAAAAGGGTCTGGTCATGGAAACAGACATCGCCGGTGTAAAACACCGTCTCCTCATCGCTTCGGATCAACACTCCGGCCGATCCGAGGGTGTGCCCCGCGTCGTAGAATTCCAGCACTGGGGATTGGAATCCGGCACGGCGTTTGGCAAATCCGGCCCATTCGACCTCTCGGAAATAACGGAATGCCTGGAATCGCGTGGCGTATTCTTCGACTTCCTCATGGGTGTAGAGTGGATAGTCTAGAATTCCTTTGTCAGCCCGTTGGCGGAGCATCACGTTGACTGAGTTATGCAGAACCCGCTCCGCGATGAAGTAGCTGAGCTCGCTCATCAACACGTGAGCTCGGGGGAAAAGCCGCATCGCTATCGGAAGGGCCCCGACGTGATCGTGGTGGCAGTGAGAGATGACGATGGCATCGATGTCTTCATGGCGGACAAGCTCGTATTGGGGCAAAGCTTCTCGCCCTTCGAGTTTGGGATGAATCCCGGTATCTAGAATCAGACGACACCCGTCAATTTCCAAGAACCAGGAGTTGGCTCCAATTTCGTTTCGATTGTTCAGGTTTAGTATGCGCATCGGTTTGTTTTGTTTCCTATCAATAAGAAGAATCGGGGGAAATTCCCCGGAGCGCAAGTGCCAGAGCAAAATCGGTTGGGAAAAGTCCAGAGGAGACGATATGGGAAGAAGGTGATGACGGGGGAACGAAACAGAAAGTTGGGGTTGCGTTCCAAGGGGAATCTGAATACATTGAAGGCTGCCGGGTGCGCGCGTAGCTCAATTGGATAGAGCGTCGGCCTCCGGAGCCGAAGGTTGTGGGTTCGATCCCCGCCGCGCGTACCATTTTTGTTTTTGTTTTTCTCTTCCATTGTTTTTGAAGGTATCGATAGTCTTTCCTTTCGTTTCTCTTCTTACCCCCTGATTTCCGGCTTTGCCCTAGGAAAGATTGCGGTAAAGTGTCCACTTTAAAAGAATTAAGGACGGGAAGAGCCTGCTGGCTCTGCCTTTAAGACCCAAGAAAACGAAAAGGTAATCGATTCCAGAAGAACTAGATCGGAGTAAAGGAAAGGAGAGGTCGTCCTATGGGTGAGGCTGGAGTTGTTAGTACAAAATTGGATGCTTTGCAACCCTTGGCCGTGAAGGTTCGTCTGGCTCCAACCCCGAAGAACCCGCCTAAGTACGCCGTCAAGGTGCGAAGCCGTTCGGGGAAAGAAGTCGTTTTAGCCGATCCGCGGGCCACGCGGGCGCTGGTCGCTTTAATGAATACCCATGCTGCGCATGGTGGGGCTGCCTCCCATTGGGGGGGACCGGCCGCGTTTGCCGAGATTGTCTCGGCCGTGCATGGAATCATGTTTTCCGTCGAAGGTCGGGAGTGGTATGAGGCCTATAACTTCGTGAACGATGCGGGACATGCGGAGAACGGAATCTATGCCCTGCGCGCCAATTACGGCTATGGCGGACTCACGTTCGAAGATCTCAAAAAATTCCGGAGCCTCGAAACGAAACTAACCGGTCACGGCGAGGCCGGGGTTTATCCTGAAGGTGTGCTTCTTAGTAACGGACCGTTGGGCTCCGCCTTTCCCCAAGCCGAAGGATTAGCGTTGGCTGACCGAATCGCCGGAAACGATCGGGTCACCATCGTCGTCATGTCCGACGGCGCTGCCATGGAAGGCGAGGCCAAGGAAGCCTTTGCCTCCATCCCTGGTCTGGCGGCTCGAGGAAAACTGAATCCGTTTGTCTTGATCCTCTCCGACAACGACACAAAGCTTTCCGGTCGGATCTCCCAAGACTCCTTCAGCATGCAGCCTACGTTTGAAGCAATGGCTACGTTGGGCTGGCACGTGATCCGGGTGCCCAACGGCCATGACCTGGAAGCGGTTTACCAGGCGGTCGAGGAAGGGATTGAGACGGCTCGATCGAATCCGAACAAACCGGTCTTTATTTGGGTAAAAACAATCAAAGGCTATGGGGTCAAAAGCACGATGGAAAGTCCCTCCGGCGGTCACGGCTTCCCGTTGAAAGGAGGGGAGAAGATTGTGGAGTTTGTTTCCGAAATCTATGACGGCCAACCGCCGGAGGAATTCCTGCAATGGGCTCAGGAACTGCGCCGGGAATGGGAACAAATCCAGGCGGCGAAAGCAGCAAAGGCTTCCGGAGCTCCCCAGGTCAAAGCCGAAAAAGTCCAGGCCGGATTCGCCCGGGCAATGATCCGGGCCGCTGAGGAAGGATTGCCGGTCTTTTCCGTCTCGGCCGACCTGGCCGGTTCGACTGGTACCGGCGGATTCCAGAAGAAATTCCCCGGTCGGTTCGTGGACATGGGAGTTGCGGAGGCCAACATGATCAGCGTCGGAGCCGGGTTAGCCAAACACGGGTACATCCCGATCGTGGATACCTTTGCTCAATTCGGGATCACGAAAGGGAACCTCCCATTGATTATGAGCGCTCTTTCGGAGGCACCGGTCATCGCGGTCTTTAGTCATATCGGACTGCAGGACGCGGCTGACGGCGCTTCCCATCAAGCGACAACGTACCTTGCCGCAACCAGCGCGATTCCGCATACGACGGTGGTTGTCTGTTCCTGCTCCGGTGAGGCAGAGGCTCTGATGTACGAGGCCATCCATCGATATGCCCAGGCACGGAAAGAAGGGAAGACACCGGAGACCGTCATCTTTTTCGTCGGCCGGGAGAATTACCCGGAGCGGTGGACGGAAAATCCCTCTTACCCCTGGGGGAAGGCTCAGGTATGGCGTGAGGGGGCGGACGTCGTCCTGATCGGCTGTGGGATCTTGATGGGGAAAGCTCTGGAAGCTGCAGAGCAGTTGGCGACCTTGGGAATTCAAGCCACGGTGATCAACCATCCGTTTGTGAATCGGCCCGATGTGGAGACCTTACGGCCGTGGGTGGAGCGGGCCCGAGGGCGAGTTGTCACGATTGAGGACCATCAATGGAACGCCGGGATGGCGGCCCAGGTGATTCATGCCTTGAGCTGTGCCGGTGTGCCGTGTCGGGCGAAGTCGATTGCTATTCCGGGCGTCTTTGGCCGTTCGGCCTACGTGGCCGAGCATCTCTACCAACACTTTGGCATGACCACCCAGGCCTTAGTTCAGGCCGCTAAAGACCTGCTTGGGAAGGCGTAAGACCGCGGAATAGGACAGTCCGACTTCAAGTTAATTGGGCGGGTTTGTCCTTACGCTATCTTTTAAAGTTAGGGATGCCAAAACGATCTCCTCCGTCTCTGTGCTCTCTGTGCCTCTGTGGTGAAAAAGAGCGTCGGGAAGAAGACCATAGAGACGCAGAGGAGACAGAAAAATTCTGTTCTTACCCTTCTCTTTATCGTACTGGGCGCCAGCCTTTGCCGGGAATGTATTCCCGAGCCCCTTTGTTGGTCTTGCATCCAAAACTCAGAAGAAGACCGATCAGTCCCATCCAGAACAGGAAAAACTGTCTTCGCGATCTTCGGTTCATGCCTTCACGATACCAGGCAGGAAGAAAGACGCAAGCAGAGAGAAGCGAGAGGAAGGAGGATAGATATCAAGAGAGGAGCGGAGGGATTAGATAGTTAGCAAAGGAGAAAGGGCTTTTGGATAGTGTCTTGCCGTTGCAGAACAAAGGAAATCGTGGAAGATTTGATGGCGGATCAGCGGAAAGGAGAAAGAGAGGTCTGGAAAGTAAGAAAAGAAAGGTTGGAAGGACGATGGGGAAGTATTTGACAGGAAAGCTGTTGTTGGACGGCGGAAATTTGTACGGGTCGTTTTTTCACCGTACGGTGGTCTTGGTTTGTCAGCATGATGCGGAGGGGGCGTTTGGGTTGGTATTGAATCGGTTAGCGGGGGTGAAGGTGGGGGATGCGATTATGCGGACGTTGCCGGAAAGTCTTCGGGATTTACCTCTTTATATTGGAGGGCCGGTGCAGCCTGGGGTTTTGAGTTATCTAGTGACAGACGACTTCCTGCCTGGTGCAAACGTTATTCCCAATGTCAGTGTTGGGCATTCGCTGGATGAACTGATCGAGTTGGCCGAATCCTTCTCGCCAACGCGGAAGATTCGTGTCTTTGCTGGGTATTCAGGCTGGAGCCCAGGGCAATTGGAAGGGGAGATGAAGCGAAAGGCCTGGCTCACCCATCCGGCTACGAAAGAGTTAATCTTTCATCCGAAACCCGAGGAACTTTGGCGGCTGATTTTGCGACAAAAAGGCCCGCTGTATCGAATTGTCGCCGACTCACCGGAAAATCCTTCATGGAATTAGGATGGAGGCAGGCCAAAAAATTGGTGCCAGGGGAGGGATTTGAACCCACAACCAAGGGCTTATGAGTCCCCTGCTCTACCGTTGAGCTACCCTGGCACCTATCCAAGACAAAAAATAGTGTAATTCGAATGAGAGAAATCTCAAGTCCGAATTTTGACCTACCGGATCAGAAAAACGGGATAAGGGAAGGAAAAACCCCATGCCGGGAATC
>CAZBKV010000006.1:0-8986 GCA_964492575.1 uncultured Verrucomicrobiota bacterium
GCAATTCCTAGAAAGGCAAAGGGAATCTCGAAAAAGAAAGTGTCAAAGTCAGGAATCCTCGGCATCTGGCCTATATGATGAAGAAGTTCAAAGAGGCGATGCCGGAAGGGACGATGCCGAAGGAGATGGATATAGCCATCCGCCGCCTTGAACAAGGAGAGGATCCGGAAAAGATCGAAGAAGATATGGGCGAGGTCTTTGATCAAGTCTTCGGCCCAGAAGGTGGTGAAGAGGACGAATACGGTATGGGCGGCTACGGCGGATACACGCGCGACGACACATTGTATGAACTTTGATCCACGGCTCTCGAAGAATCGAAAATCGCGACGATTGAAGCCTTCACGTCGAATCGCTGCTGCTTCTTCCCAATCCTCTTTGTTAGAAGAACCTCCTCCTGCTCTCCCTTTACATCCGTTTTTGCGTTCAGAAGAGGATTCCATCTCTGTTCTCCACCCTGACGAATTTTCTCCTGAAAAAATCTTTGCCCGACTTCAAGAAGGACAAGAGGTTGGCCTAGAAAAGTTATGGCGTTGGGATCAGGCCCTCCGACTCTACGGAGCGCTCAAACGGGAAGTCGAGAAACACTACGGAACCCCTCGGTCTTTTCACGAAGACCTCCAACTCCGGGCCATTCGTCATGAAATTCTCGGCCGTCTCTGGGTATCCATTCAGGAAGGGAAGGTTCAGATCCGCGGGGCGCCTCCGATCGGTTGGCTCTCCAGCACGTATGGAAACCGGCGAGGATGGCTCCGGTTTTCGGATGTCCTAGGACTGAACGGTGCCTGGCAATGGTACTTACGGGGTATCCGCTTTCCGTATCTTCCTTGGACACTTCACCCATGGTACGGGGTTTACTTTCCAACCCGATGGGAACATCTGGAATTACTGGACAGTTGGTTGAGCCGGTGGCCGGAAAAGGAACATGTGGAAGCCGCCTTAGACCTGGGTTGCGGATGCGGAGTGCTCAGTCTCTACCTGTGCAAACATTTACCCCGCCGCACGATGATCTGGGCCACGGACCTTAACCCAGCCGCTGTCCAGGGATTCCAGGCCGACCTCCAACGCCTGGGCTTGCAAGACCAAGTCCGTGTGGTTCAAGCCGATATGATTCCGCCGGATCTCCAAAACCTGGATCTCATCCTTTGTAATCCCCCTTGGTTGCCCGGTCCGGTGCGTTCTGTCCTCGAGGCAGGGATTTACTACGAGGAAGGATTTTTTGCCCGTCTTTTTACCCAGGTCTCCAAGGCCTTACGTCCTGGGGGAACTTTTGTCCTTCTCTTCTCTAATTTCGCTCAAGTCAGTGGACTGACTGCAGAACATCCGATCCTTCTTCAACTGCGAAATCATCCAGAGCTGGTTGGCGGAATCGCTGGAGAAATCAGCGTGCGGCCTCCACGGAAACGGATTCACCCTTGGCTGCGCGCCGTGCGCCAGCGCGAACGCGTTCAACTCTGGGTCCTGAAACGGAAATAAAAGGCTCCCTCTTTAAGGTTCGGTCTTCTCGGGTTTCTCGAAACGGCTGTCGGGAATGGAAACATTTTGCTCCACCTTCACAAAAATAATCTGAAACTTTGTCTCTCCCTGGAGCGGATGAATGACATTCATCACCAATTTGTGCGGAAGAACCACTTTCTGCTCCTTTCGGAAGTCCGAAGCGTCCACCCGCTGAATGATCGCCCCCTGTCGGGTCTTTCGGATCGCTTCTTCTCGAATGAGATAAAAGGTTTTGCAGTCGATAAAAAACCGACGGATCAGCTTCGGGGTGGGATGAGCCTCTAACACATAGGCATGGGTTTTGGAAATGGATACTGTGCCGACCAGCCTCAGATCCGGATACAGCTTCTTCAGACGCAGATCACGATAAAAGTCCGCATCTCGCTTCGCTTGCTCGAGTTCTTCCCCTTGGAGAACCGTAATTCCTAGGGGACTGGACATCCATCCTTCTCGGCCGTCAAAACCGGAGAGAACTTTGCCGGTAGGCACCTGGGTAATCGTTAGTCTTTTGTTAGGGACCTTCGCATAGTATTCGAACAGACTGGGACGTGGGAAAAAAGAACCGGTAATTTCTCCTATAATGTGAACTGAAAAAAGATCTTTCCAGGCCTTCTCCCCCCCGATGGCTTCAATGTGGTTCTTCAATATCTGATCCAAAGTTAACTGCCCACAGGCAGAGGATGAAGAAACATCAGCCGCAGAAAGAAAGGTTCCTGTAAACAAGCCAGCAAGGAAAAGACAAACAGAAAACGGTGCTTTTTTAAGCCCATAGTCATTCTTACGCTTCATACCATGCATCATGGGAAGAGGCAGAGGAGGGTGTCAAGCAAAGGGGAGGAAAGCCTATTCGGAAAAGGAAATAGTCCCTCCAGAAATCACATTTTTGAGTTGCGAGGAAGAGGGGATTAGGCTATTGGAATATGCAGAATGAGGGTGCGCGCGTGGCGGAATTGGCAGACGCGCTAGATTCAGGTTCTAGTGGGGTTTTTCCCGTGCAGGTTCAAATCCTGCCGCGCGCACCAAATTTTTTGTTCTTTACAGATAACGATATGCATTCTACCAATTCACCCGAATCTTCTGCCGCTCCCCCCGACGATCCACATACCACACATACCCATGCTCCCGCCCATACTCATGCAACAACCGCGTAATCTTCACATCATAACAACAATACTCCGCAATCTTCACCAACTCCCCCTGCCGAAACCATCGAATCGCCTGCATCCCCTCCGCCGTCTTCTTTATCCCTAACGTCGCCTCCGCCACATCATCCAACGAAAGCCGATGCGGAAATTCCTTCTGCAAATCCAACAACAAATCCAACGTCGGTATCTGCTCTGGATCAAAGAAAAAGTCATGCCCTACCAAAACTTCATAATCAAACTGCTTTATGTTGAACCCCACCACCAAATCCGCCCGCCGGAGCTGCTCAATCAATGCCTGCACCTCCCATTCCGGATAAATCACATACCTCCCCGTTCGGGTGCTATACGTCACCCCCACACTCATCCTCATCTTCCGAACACTCTCTTTGCTCCATCCTCCTACTTCAGAGGCCGCCTTCTGGGTCTCTAGATCGAAATAGACAATCTCCCGCATCATCCCTCTTCCAAACCTATACCCCAAAGCTCCTTCGCTCTGGAAGAAGAACCCCCTTTTCCTCTCGCAAAAGAAAGGAAAAGACAGGGAAAGGCTCTCCGACGGAAAATCCCGAACTTACCACCACAGAGATTCTAAATCACGAAAAGCCCGCGGAGGCCCCAACACCTCTATCATCACAATCGCCTCCCAAGCGGTCTTTGGATCGCGCATCATTTGGATCAGCTTAACTAGGGCCGGACTCGCTCGTCTCTTGACAAAGGGAGATTCCGAACGGAGGTGGAGCAGGCTTTCGGGGGTACCATATTTTTGAGTAGGAAGAATTCTCTCCAAACGCCTTTGCACCTCTCTCTGAAGATGGGCTACTCGCTGATATGAATCGTCCCTCTTCGCTATAGCCTGTTGAGCCAGCACCAAAGCAGTCGGTCGAGCCTCCAAAGGCTTAGAAGGTGGAGGAGGAGAAATTTCAGACTCCTCTGAGGAGACTTCAGAGGATTCAGCCGTTGGGGTCGGCTTAGAAACAGAAGGCGGAAGCGGAACCTCTACCGTCCGAGGAACTTGGGGCGGCCCAGAAGATTGAAAAATCGGCGAGGGAGACGGCTCAACCCTTGGGGTAGGAGGCGTAGGCTCTCGCTTCGAAGCCGGAGGAACCACAGGTCCCCCAATCTCCTTTTCCAACAACTTCCGAAGCTCCTCTTCCCACGAGGCTTCCTTCCCCTCTTTTTTCCCTGTCCGTCGCCGCTTTTGAAAAAGAGAAGACAGGCCGGCTAACAGAATAAAAACAAGATAAAAAATCCAATCCTCTGTCGATGCCGTTATAAAATTCATAAACCTTCCGCTTTAAGTAAATTCTCCCCGATCCTTTCCTATGACCGGGGGTTTTCCCTTTCCCGAACTCAATCTTTTTGTTCCGAACCCATCTCAGAGTCCTTGCCTCCGTGCGCAATATTTTCCCGCATCTGCGTATCGGCCTGAATATTCTTAAACCGATAATAATCCATAATCCCTAATTGTCCCTTCCGGAACGCTTCGGCAATCGCCAAAGGAATCTGAGCCTCTGCTTCCACCACCTTGGCCCGCATCTCCTGCGTCTTAGCCCGCATCTCTTGCTCTAACGCTACGGCCATGGCCCGTCGAACCTCCGCTTGCGCTTGGGCCATAATCTTATTTGCTTCGGCTTGTTCGGCCTGCAACTTCGCACCCACATTCTCCCCTACGTCCACATCCGCAATATCAATCGAGAGAATCTCAAACGCCGTGTTGCTGTCCAAGGCCTTGTCTAACACCGTCTTCGAAATCCGATCCGGATTCTCTAAAACCTCCTTATACGAATTGGAAGAACCGATCGTCGAAACAATCCCCTCTCCCACACGGGCAATAATCGTCTCCTCCGTCGCCCCTCCTACAAACCGATCCAGATTCGTCCGTACCGTGACCCGCGCCCGCGCCTTCAACTGAATCCCATCCTTCGCCACCGCATCAATCGTCTTTTTCCCCGAAGCGGGGTTCGGACAATCAATCACACGCGGATTCACCGACGTCTTCACCGCATCCAACACAGTCTTAGAGGTCCCTTTTGTGGCCAGGTCAATCGCACAAGCCCGATCAAAATCCAAATGAATCCCCGCCTTCTGCGCCGCAATCAAAGCCCGAACCACCATCGTCACATCCCCACCGGCCAGGTAATGGACATTCAACTGGTCTACAGTAACGTTTAAACCGGCCTTCTTCGCATTAATATAGTTATCCACAATCATCCCCACCGGCACCCGCCGCATCGCCATGGCGAAAATCTCGGTAAACTTCACCGGGGCCCCAGAGGCTAACGCCCGAATCCACACCCCCGCGTACATCAGAATGACCAACAAAATAATCGCTGCAATCACAGCGAGAAAAATCCCGACAACCTTCAAAATAGAAATCTGTGCGAACATAAGATTCATCATTCCGTTCATCGTTTTTCCTATTCGTTTTGTTGGTTTTCCTCCTCTCCCCGCAATTCGCGCACTACGACACGAAGCCCTTCCACTTGAATAACCTGAACCTGTGCACCTCGTTCAATAAACCCACCTTCTGAAATCACGTCAACTCTTTTTCCTTCAATCAAGGCTTTTCCTGCGGGACGAAGAGGAGTGATCGTCACCCCTTTCTTTCCCAACAACTCCGGTTTTTCGGCATGGACGGTACCGATCTGACCCTTCGCAGCGAAGATCTTTGCAATCGGACTGGAAGGAAGGTACCGAACATAAAAAGCCGTCAAAACCGCAAAAACAATCAACGCCCCCAGCAGCACATACATTCCTACCGCAAATCCATAGGTGGAAAAGGCAAAGACAATCCCTGTCCCCAAACACAGGATCCCTACCAACCCTGCGATCCCGCCAGGTAAAATCATCTCCAGCAGGATCAAGGCCATCCCCAAAGCTAAGGGTACCACAATCTTGGTCATCTTGCCTTCTTTTTATCCGGTTCCCCCTTCTTTGGCGAGTCAAAAGCCGCCTGGGAGACCTTCTTTTCCCGGTCCAAAGACCGAAAGAGGATAAAGATCGATTCCTTCTCTGACCAAGGCCTCTTGGGGAAGAAGTAGATTTGGATTGGGGTTGGAAGCTGCTGGGGACCGGAAATTTCTTTTTCACTTCCGGATTGACAGGGGGGCGAGGGACGCATATAGTGAAAGGTGCCTTGTAGGTGGGGTCGTAGCTCAGTTGGTAGAGCACCACAATGGCATTGTGGGGGTCAGGGGTTCGAGTCCCCTCGGCTCCACCAAATTTTTTGTGCCTGGATTCGGTCTAAGTCTTTGGTGGCTAACGAGAAACAATCCAGACGCTTCATCCAATCCCCCCTGAGCCCCATTTGGAAAAGCCAGCGGTAACGGACGGTATGGCTTTCCATATGATGGTTTTCAGATACCGCAAACAAATTTGGACGGCAGCAAAGGGACCAGTTTCCTCCCTCATCGAAATGTAACCCATTACAGCGCTGGAACTTAAAGCACAGCAAAGAAGCATTGTATCACTATTAAAAACACCGTAATGTCGGAACATGACGGACGTTTACGGAGAAAGACCGACCGTCGTAGGGGTATGGTATTAATTATCTTCCCGGCCGAAGTGGCGTCGGCCGTAGCACTATGTCTAAGGTTCCTTCCTCTCCCATTGTTTGGACTTCGGCATGTTCACATCGGTCTTTCATCCAAAAAATCATATGTCCAGGTGCACAGGCCAAGCCCCAGGGCTGGAATTCCAACCACACCCAGTCGAAACCCTTATCCGGACGGCAAAAAAGATGTCCGGGATCATCCCGGATTTCCGCAGCAACGGGATCTATGGCCGAGGCTACCAGGATGGTAAAGGCTTCTTGACGGAGAAGGGAATATCCTAGACTCTGTGGGGGTAGACCGAATGCGCAACAAGGTATCCATTCGTAAGGAGGGTTTATGAGGTTCAGGAGGAAAACATATTCATGGTTACTCAGTGCCGCCGTAATGGCCTTTGTCCTGTCTTTCTCTCCACAATCCCAGGCTGGAGAGATCCGGGAGGCAACGCTGGCTGGCTATCTCATTATACCAAACGAACGGGTCGATCCGAGCTATAACGGTGGTTTCTCCATGTATGTGGCTGCCTGGCCGCTGCAGGAGCAGTATCCGGGCCATCGCTTCCAGAGCGGTCTGGTTGGCACCTGGATGTTTGCCCAGTATGAGAAACCTCCTACCAGGAAACTTTATTCTGACATCGAAGGTGGTTTGGGGTGGTGGAGGGATACACGCTTCCCCACTATTACGCCTAAGTTCATCATGGGTGGCGTGGCCCTGAACTTTTCCGCATGGGCCAATGGACCTGGTGCTGGTAAAGGAAGGGATTGGAGTCGACCGCTCGGCAAGTACGGAGTTGCCCAGTTGAGCCCATGGCTCCTATGGCCGCCGGATGGTTTAAACCTGAAGCAGGGCGCCTGTGGAGAGCTGTTCGGATACGGATACCTGCCTTTGCCGCTGACCCGACCCAAATCCAAAACCGCCGGCAAGAATGTACCGACCGGTAATCACTGCTGGACCCTCTTTCTCAACACGGCCAACTTCAAAGGACCGGTAGCCTTCTTCCTTCCCTACTTCTGGTCAAAACCTGCGCTCCGTGATCCCACCCTGGCAGGTATGTTCCTCGACAGCCGATTTGCAAACCCCAACAGGGCATTGCAGATGGAGACCCAATATATTCCCGCTGTCATCGCTTCTGATTCCAAAGGCGAAACTTACGCCCGTATCGCTCCGACGGACTTCCCAACAGGGCCAGATGGTATAGGGGTCCTTGTGCATGAGGTGATCTCCTACAGCAAAGATGCCCTCTGGAACCCGGCAAAGAAGTGGTTTCAGGGAGGCCCGCCTGTCGATCGGATCAACATCCGAGCCGCCCGTGTCCATACCTTTCCCGGAAACGGTTGGGCTACATGGCGGATTTACACCCCAGGTACGCCGAACGAGGAACGAGCGCCTGTCGATTGGAGCTCCTTTGCGACTCCGGTGGCTCCCGATCCCGCAACATTCGGCTTCAAATGGAATCAGCAGTTCGTAACGACAAGAAAGTATGGGAGTTGTCAGCTTGTCAGGCTTCCGGAGTTCTACCACCTGGTGAAGAAGGGGAAGAAACCCAAATGGGTACCTATTCCGCCTGACCAGGTTCCACCGGAGACCGGTCTGACGAAATATAAGTTCCGACCGCCGGTAGAACCTCCGCCGGAGGCTTACGTAACACCCGAAGAGCCGGACAGCTGCTGGAAGAAACCTGGACCGGTTGCAGGACCGTTTCAGGTCCGCCTGGGCGATGGAAGCCTCGTGACCTATTACTGGTATCGCTTCGCCGATCAACCGGCTTTGTTGAACGCCGACCTGACCGACAAGGAACGCGAGGAACTCCAAGCACGCGTTGAGATGCTCCATCGACTCTGGCGAAAAGATAAAAATTACCTACCTCCACCGAAGACCGGTAGATTGGCGAGTATTGATCCTGCACTCATCGTGACTCCTCCGCCAGGGCTGGAGGTGGGATACGTCCCGATCGTCACTCGACAGGAACCTGCCCGGTAGATTGGGGACGAGTTCTCCTCAGCTGTCGGGAGGATTAGATTGCCTGCAGGGAAGGGCGGTGGGAGGCTTTCTCGGCACGCCTCCCCCGCTTCTTCGTCATTGCTCCGGGCCTCCCCTTTTGAAGGGTATCCTCGGATTGAATCCCACCAGGGTCATGCTTGCCCAGGAGAAGGAGCGTGCATGAACAGAGTGGAAGAAACCGGTAGCGGCAAGGTTGGGAAGGGCTTTCCCCCTTTTCTCTCAGGAGATCTTTATGATTCAAAAGAGGGAAAGTCTGTTGTAGCGTACTCTTTGGGGTAGGGAGCGAGGAATCTTGTTTTTGTCAGATCGCCTCTTCTTTATGCCTGCCTAGAAAGAAGTCCGCTGGAGGTTTTATTCCTCGCCGTACGTCAGGACGTGCCCTAAGGTAGGCCCTAAACTACAAGTGGGAGGTTCGCCAACGACCCCATAATCGTAGGTGCCGCCTGCAGGACATTTGGGAGTCTTGCCCCCCTTCAGGTAGGCATTCACACCGGCTACATCTACCGGATCCCCATCCTTTTTATGGTTGGCCACAGCCCAGGCCTCTTTGGCGGCATCGATGGCGCGGAGGTTCAGGATGCAGGCTTGGCGTTGGGCATCCCGCCGGGCCTTAGCAATGTTGGGGATGGCAATGGCAGCCAGCATGGCGATAATAGCCACCACGATCATGATTTCGATCAGGGTAAAAGCTCGCCAGGCCTTTCTCCCAATTCCTCGTGTTGTCTCCTGCAATCGATTCATAGGCTTCCTTTTCTCTTGTTTCTAACAACGGTAAGTGCCACCGCAATTATGCAC